>JAUJMI010000017.1 GCA_030446945.1 Longimicrobium sp.
TCACGGGTAGCCAGGTCGGGTGCGGAGGAGCGCAGGCACGGGCGCGCTGAATCGCGCCCCTACGAGATCTGCGCAAAACGAGGAGATACACGCAACCCGCCCCTCCCCCAGCAGTTTGGGGGAGGGGCAGCGAGGTGACGAGCGGGGAGAGGGCCTCAGTCCGCGTACCGCCGCACCGCCAGGCAGACGTTGTGGCCGCCGAAGCCGAACGAGTTGCTCAGCGCCAGCCCCACCGTGCGCTCCGTCACACCGCCCGTCCCGTAGTTCAGGTCGCAGTCGGGATCGGGGGTGGTGTAGTTGATGGTGGGAGGGATCTTCCCCTCCTGGCACGCCAGCGCGCAGATCACGCCCTCGATGGCACCGGCCGCGCCCAACGTGTGGCCCGTCATGCTCTTGGTGGAGCCGACGACGACCTCGCCCGCACGGTCGCCGAGGACCGTCTTGATCGCCATGGACTCGTTGCGGTCGTTGGCCGGGGTGGAGGTGCCGTGCGCGTTGACGTAGTCGACCTCCGAGGCGTCGGCGCCGGCCTCCTTGAGCGCCAGCCGCATCGCGCGCACCGCGCCCTCGCCGCCCTCGGAAGGGGCGGTGATGTGGTAGGCGTCCGCCGTCTGGCCGAAGCCGGCGATCTCGGCGATGATGGTGGCGCCGCGCGCGCGGGCGTGCTCCAGCTCCTCCAGCACCACCATTCCCGCCCCCTCCCCCAGCACGAAGCCGTCGCGCGTGGCGTCGAAGGGGCGGCTGGCGGTTTCCGGGGAGTCGTTGCGCTCCGAGAGCGCCTTCATCGCCGCGAACCCGGCGACGGTCTGCGCGGAAACGGTCGCCTCGGTGCCGCCCGTGATCATCAGGTCGGACTCGCCGTACTTGATGCTGCGGAAGGCGTTCCCCAGCGCGTGCGCGCTCGATGCGCAGGCGGAGACGGTGCAGTAGTTGGGACCCTTGGCGCCGTAGCGGATAGACACCAGCCCCGCCGCGATGTCCGAGATGAACATGGGGACGAAGAAGGGCGACACGCGGTCCGGGCCGCGCTGGATCAGCTTGGAGTGCTGGTCCTCGAAGGTGTGGATGCCGCCGATGCCGCTGCCGATCACGACGCCGAAGCGCTCGTGGTCGATCCCGTCGCGCTCCTCGTCCAGCCCCGCCTGCCGCATCGCCTGCACGGCCGAGGCGATCGCGAAGTGCGAGAAGCGGTCGGTGCGCTTCACCTCCTTGCGGTCGATGTACAGCGTGGGATCGAAACCCTTCACCTCGCAGGCAAAGCGCACGGCGTGGTTGGAGGCGTCGAATTGGGTGATCGGGCCGGCGCCGCTGCGCCCCGCGAGCAGACCCGCCCAGCTCTCCTGGAGGTCCAGCCCCACGGGCGTGACGAGCCCCGCCCCCGTGATCACGACTCGGCGATTCATCACCGCTCCGGTCATACTGGGATAGTGGAAGGGCGGACACCCGCGGGGCGCCCGCCGCTCGGAAAGTCAGCTCCGCCCAAGGGGGCGGAAAGGAAGCGCCGCAGGCCCACAATGGGCCCGCGGCGCTCCGGAACAGCGGTCAGGACGGATTGTTGCTCTGGATGTAGCTGATCGCGTCACCGACGGTCTGCAGCTTCTCGGCGTCCTCGTCCGGGATCTCCATCCCGAACTCCTCCTCGAACGCCATGACGAGCTCGACGGTGTCCAGCGAGTCCGCGCCCAGATCGTCCACGAACTTGGCCTCGGGAGTGACCTTCTCGGCCTCCACGCCCAGTTCGTTGATGATGATGTCCTTGACCTTCTGTTCGACGTCGGCCATTGCTCGGCTCTCCAGGTTGGGTTTCCACGATCTTCGGGGCGGCGGGCGCGCGGGCCGCGCGCGTCGGCGCCACCTCGCCGGTCCTACATCACCATCCCGCCATCCACCACCACCACCTGCCCGGTGATGTACGATGCGCCCGGCCCCGCCAGGAAGCGCACCACCGGAGCGATGTCCTCGGGCCGGCCCAGCCGCTCCAGCGCGATCTGCGAGGAGAGCGCGGTGCGCGCCGCTTCGGGGAGGTCGGAGGTCATGTCCGTCTCAATGTACCCCGGCGCGACTGCGTTGACCAGAACCCCGCGCGATCCGAGCTCCTTGGCCACCGACTTGGTGAGCCCGATGAGCCCGGCCTTGGACGCGGCGTAGTTGGCCTGCCCCTTGTTACCCGTGATCCCCACCACGCTGGTGATGTTCACGATGCGCCCGGCGCGGCGCTTCATCATCCCGCGCGACGCGGCGCGGATCAGGTTGAAGGCGCCCCGCAGGTTGGTGTCCATCACCGCGGTCCAGTCGTCGTCCTTGAGGCGCATCAGGAGGTTGTCGCGCGTGACGCCGGCGTTGTTCACCAGCACGTCCAGCGACCCCAGCTCCTCCTCGACGCGCTTGACCAGGGCGGCGGTCGCCTCGGGGTCGGCCACGTCGCAGCCGTAGCCGCGGTGCCCCTCGCCCGGCAGCTCGGCCGCCACCGCCTGGGCGCGGGCGCCGTCGCGCGCCACCACCGCCACCCGCGCGCCCGCCTCCGCCAGCTCCCGCGCGATCCCCAGCCCGATCCCGCGGGACCCGCCGGTGACCAGCGCCACCTGCCCCTGAAGCTCCGCCATCACGCCTCCGCCCGTGTGCCCAGGTAAGCCTCGATCTGCTCGGCGGTCCCCAGGGCGGTCCCCCGCCCCGACGCCGCCGGATCGATCCGCTTCAGCATCCCGGTGAGCACCTTTCCGGTGCCTACCTCCAGGAACTGCGTCACGCCCAACCCCAGCATGGCGCGCACGCACTGCGTCCAGCGGACCGATGAAGTCAGCTGCCTCACCAGCAGCGCGCGCGCCTCCACCGGGTCGGTCACCGGCGTGGCGTCGACATTGGAGGCCACCGGGAAGGCCGGGGCTCCGAACTCCGCCGCCTCGAGCTGCTCGGTGAGCCCCGCCTCGGCGGGCGCCATCAGCGGCGAGTGGAAGGCGCCGCTCACGTTGAGCGCGGCCACCTTCTTGGCCCCCGCGGCCACCAGCATGGGCGACACGCGCTCCACCGCCGCCACGTCGCCGGACACCACCACCTGGCCCGGCGCGTTGAAGTTGGCGGCCACCACCACGCTACCGTCGCTGCTGGCCTCATGGCAGACCCCTTCGACGATCTCGTCGTCCAGCCCCAGCACGGCGGCCATCGTCCCGGGACGCGTCTGGCCGGCCTCGAACATCAGCTCGCCGCGCCTGCGCACGGCGCGCACGGCGTCGGCGAAGGAGAGCGAGCCCGCGGCGTGGTACGCGCTGAACTCGCCCAGCGAGTGACCGGCGGCACACACCGCTTCCACGCCCTGCGCGCGCAGCACGGCCCAGACCGCCGCGCTGTGCGTGAGCAGGGCGGGCTGCGTGTGGCGCGTGAGCGTCAGCTCCTCGTCCGGCCCTTCCCACATCACCCGCGTCAGCGCGAAGCCCAGCGCGTCGTCCGCCTCCTGGAAGACGGCCCGCGCCTCGGGAAAGCGCTCCGCCAGGTCGCGCCCCATTCCGACCGCCTGCGACCCCTGCCCGGGGAAGAGGAGGCCGATGCGCTCCCCCGTCACAGGCGGACCACGTTGGCGGCCCAGGTGAAGCCGGCGCCGAACGCCACCATCAGCACCAGCGACCCCGGCCCGGCGCGCCCCTGCTCCACCGCCTCGTCGAGAGCGACCGGGATGGAGGCGGAGCTCATGTTGCCGTAGCGGTCCACGTTCACGAACACCCTGTCCATGGGGATGCCGGCGTACTTGGCCGTCGCCTCGATGATGCGCATGTTCGCCTGGTGCGGGACGAGGAGGTCGATCTCCTCGGCCGTCACGCCGGCGCGGCGCAGCGCCGTCTCGGCCGCCTCGCACATGGCGCGCACGGCGGACTTGAACACCTCCGGCCCCGCCATCTTCACGTAGTGCGAGCGCTCGTCCAGCACCATGATGTCCAGCGGGATACGCGCGCCGCCGCCCGGCCTCCAGAGGAGCTCGGCCAGCGTGCCGTCGCTCTTCATGTAGCCGCTGAGTATGCCGCGCCCGTCGCCGTTGGCGCGCTGCACCACCGCCGCCCCGGCGCCGTCGCCGAAGAGGACGCAGGTGGTGCGGTCCGTCCAGTCCACGATGGACGACATCTTCTCGGTGGCCAGCACCAGCACCGTCTCCGCCTGCCCGGCGGTGACGTGCGCCTCGGCCATGGAGAGCCCGTACAGGAAGCCGGAGCACGCGGTGGCGAAGTCGTACGCGCCGGCGTTGCGCGCCCCCAGCAGCGCCTGCACGTCGCACGCGGTGGAGGGGAGGAGCCGGTCCGGCGTGGCGGTGGAGAGGAGGATCAGGTCCACGTCCGCCGGCTCCAGCCCGGCGCGTCCCAAGGCCACGCTCCCCGCGGCCGCGGCCATGGTGGAGGCGTGGGTGTCCTTGTCGGCGATGCGCCGCTCGCGGATTCCCGTGCGGGAGCGGATCCACTCGTCGTTCGTCTCGACGAGCGACTCCATCTCCTGGTTGGTCATCACGCGGTCGGGGTTGAACCGTCCCGTGGAGACCAGGCGAGCCCGCGGCTTGGTTTCTGTCATTGTGCAGGTGTGGCTTCCGCCAGCCGGTTGAGGCGCCTCGCGATGTGCTCCACCATGCCGCTCTCGACGCACGAGGCGGCGGCGCGGAGCGCGTTCTGGATCGCGATGGGGGGCGACCCGCCGTGGCAGATGATGGTGACGCCGTTGACGCCCAGCAGGGGAGCTCCCCCCCACCGGGTGTAGTCCAGCGTACGGAAGAGGAGCTCGAGGTCGAGCTGCACGCCCTGCTCCTGGATCGCCGAGCGCAGGAAGCCGGACATGAACCCCGACATCGACTCGTAGAACTTCAGCAGGACGTTCCCCACGAACCCGTCGCAGACAAGGACGTCGCACTTGCCTCGGATAATGTCGCGCCCCTCGATGTTGCCAACGAAGTCGAGATTCGGGTCGCCCTTGAGCAGCTGGAAGGCTTCCACCGTCTGCTCGTTCCCCTTCTCCTCTTCCTCGCCGATGTTGAGGAGCCCCACGCGCGGGCTCGCGATCCCCATCAGGTCCTGGGCGTAGATGTGCCCCAGGTGGGCGAACTGCAGCAGGTGCTGCGGCTTCACGTCCACGTTGGCGCCCATGTCCAGCAGCAGGAAGCGCCCGCTGGTCGACGGGAGGTCGGCGCCGATGGCCGGGCGGTCCACTCCGGACAGGGGGCGCAGGATGATGAGGGAGGCCGCCATCACCGCGCCGGTGGAGCCGGCGCTGACGAAGGCGTCCACCTCGCCGTCCTTGTGCAGCCGCGTGCCCACGACGATGGAGGAGTCCTGCTTGCGCCGCACCGCCTGGGCGGGCGACTCCCCCATCTGGATCACCTCGGTGGTGTGCACGACGCTTACCCGGTCGCGCGGGGCGGCCGGGTGGCGCGCGAGCTCGGCCTCGATAAGGCCGCGGTCGCCCACCAGCACCACGTGCAGGTCGGTACGCTCTAGCAAAGCTCCGACCGCGCCCTCGACCTCTACGGCCGGGGCACGATCGGAGCCCATCGCGTCCAGCGCGATCCGCATATATGTCGAAGCTCTGGGCGGGGCCTAGAACTCTTCCACTTCGATTCGCTGCTCGTTGCGGTAATAGCCGCAGTTCGAGCAGACGCGGTGCGGCAGGTGCGGGTCTCCGCACTGCGGGCATGCGTTGATGGAAGGCATGGAGGCCTTCACGTGGGTGCGGCGCTTGCGCTGGCGCTGCTTGGACTGGCGCCTCTTGGGTACGGCCATCGGAGCCCTCTCGGAGTGCTGGGTTTAGTCGAACTTAACCTGCTTCAACGCGTCCCACGGGCTCGGGGCCACTTCGGAAACGCAGTCGCACGCCGTTTCGTTGAGGTTGGTGCCGCACCGGGGGCAGAGCCCGCGGCACTCCTCCTCGCAGACGACGTACTGGGGGGCGCGCAGGAGGAGCTGCTCGCGGACCGCTTCGGTCACGTCCAGCTCCTGTCCGCGCGCCGGCAGGGGGTACACTTCGCCCCCCAGCTCGTCTTCATCTTCGCCGATAGGGGCGAAGAACAGGTCCACCGTGTCGTCCACCGGCTGGCGGACGGCAGTAAGGCAGCGGCGGCATTCGCGCTCCACCGTCGCCTGGATGCGGCCGCGGAGCAGAACGCCGTCGTCGCCCACGGAGCGGGCGGTGAGGTCCACTTGCAGAGGCTCCACCAGGCGCACATCCGACCCTTCCCACATGGGATCGTCGGCCGCCACCTGCTCGTGGATCTCCACTTCTTCGCGGTCCAGCGCCGCCAGGTTCAGCTTCAACATAAACCGTAAAAGTATCCCCAACGCCGTGCGGTGTCAAGGAAACGCCAGGGTTTGCGCGAGTGCAAGCTGGGCACCGGGCGCGGGACGGCGACGGCAGGTCTCACGCAGAGGCGCAGAGAGACGCGGAGAGAATTGCAACTGCATGGCTGTTAGCCGTCCTTGAGGAAGATCGAGAGGACCCAGCTCACGAGGCTGATGATGATGGAGCCCACGACGGCGGGGACGAAGCCGTCTACGTAGAAGCCGTAGCCGAAGTGCTGCGCCGCCAGCGATGCGAGCCAGAGCATGGCGGCGTTGATGACGAACAGGAAGAGGCCGAGCGTGAGCACGATGAGGCCGCACGCCAGCCCCTTGACGATGGGGCGCGCGACGGCGTTGGCGATGCCCAGGATCAGCGCCACCACGAAGTACGTCTGGAGCCCGCCGGTCACGCGGATCCCCGGGACGAAGTACGCCGCGGCCCCAACCGCCAGTGCGGACGCGATCCAGCGCAGGAGGAGGTTCATGGACTCGTGCGGGGTGAATGGTGTCGGGTGAGCTGCATCCCTAAATGCCGATGTGCCCCCTGCGGGCGCAAGGGGCACATCCGCTTGGCTTGGCGGCGTGAATCAGCCCACCAGCTCGGTGCCCGCGAAGAAGAACGCGATCTCGATGGCGGCGTTCTCGTCGCTGTCGGAACCGTGCACGGCGTTGCGGCCCTTGCTTTCCGCGTAGAGCTTGCGGATGGTGCCTTCGGCGGCCTCGGCGGGGTCGGTGGCGCCGATGGTGTCGCGCCACTTCTGCACCGCGTTCTCGGACTCCAGCGCCAGCACCACGGAGGGGCCGCTGCTCATGAACTCGACCAGCTCGCCGTAGAACGGGCGCTGGGCGTGGACCTGGTAGAAGCGCTGCGCCTGCTGGAGGCTGATCTGCACCAGCTTCATCCCCACGATCCGGAACCCGGCCGTCTGGATGTGTGCGACGATGTTCCCGACGTTGCCGGCCTGCACGGCGTCGGGCTTGATCATGGCGAAGGTACGGGGCATGGCGATGTATCCGTGACGGTGAAAGGTCGGTTTGGGAGAGTGCTAAGTGCTAAGTCCGAAGTGGTGCGTTCCAGGACTCAGGACTTAGCACTTGGCACTTCTGTCAAAAAGCGAACAACTTGCGGAGTATGTCCCCCCGCGTCAGGAAGCCCGTCAGCTTGCCCTCGCTCGTCACCGGCAGGCGCTCCAGGTCCTTGGAGACCATGATCGAGGTGACCTCGGCCAGGGCCTGGTCCTCGGAAACGCAGATTACCGAGCGTGACATGACGTCGCGGACGCGGAGGGTGCGGATCTCCTCCGGGGAGCTTACGGCGCGGCTCTGCACGCCCGGGAGGAAGTGGCGGAGTAGGTCGCGGTCGGTGACCACTCCAAGCACTTCGCGCCCTTCTCCCACCACGGGGATGGCGCGCAGGTGGTGCTGCCGAACCAGGGCCAGCACGTCCTGCACGCTGTCGTCCGGCGAGACGCGGTAGACGCGCTGCGTCATCACGTCCTTCACCGTCAGGCGGGGCTGGATGGTGATGGCGAGGATCTCCGGGATCGCCAGCACCTCCGCCGCGCTGCGTGCCGCCACCAGGTGGTCCACCGTGGCGTCGTCGCGTAAGGCGCGGGCCAGCGCGGCCACCGTCTGGAGGTACGGGTCCGCGGCGGCGGGCGGGGCCAGCACCAGCACCATCACCTGCGCGTCCCCCGCGGGGTCGTCGGCGCTGAAGTGCAGCGGCGCCGGGGCTACCCCCAGCGCCACCACCAGCCGCTCCACCGCCTCCGTGCGCAGGTGCGGGAGAAGGACGCGCCCGCCGATGTGGATCAGGTCCCGCACGTGCTGGTCGGTGAAGAGGCGCTCCAGCCGCTCCGGCTGCGCCACGTCCCCCGTCTCGATCAGGCGGCGCGCGAGCTGGGATACCGCCTCGTGCACCGTAGAGGCCGCAAGCGGAGCGACGACGTGCGCCGGGCGGAGGATCTCCGCCAGCCGCACCTCGCGCCCCCCTTCACGAGCCATGGCGCTCAGAGAACCTCCTGGATCAGCCCCACGACGTCCACGGGGCGCTTGGCGACGCCGATGCCGTTGTCGCGGAACGCCTGGATCTTCTCCTCGGCGGTCCCGGCCGAGCCGGAGATGATGGCCCCGGCGTGCCCCATGCGGCGCCCCGGAGGCGCCGTCTGCCCGGCGATGAAGCCCACCACCGGCTTGGTGACGTTCTCCTTGATGTAGCGGGCGGCCTCCTGCTCGTCCGTCCCGCCGATCTCGCCCAGCATCACGATCGCCGTCGTCTCCGGGTCCGCCTCGAACGCCGCGATGCAATCGATGAACGAGGTGCCGTTGATGGGGTCGCCGCCGATTCCGACGCAGGTGGTGGTGCCGATCCCCGCGCCCTTGAGCTTGTACACGACCTCGTAGGTCAGCGTCCCGCTCTTGGAGACCAGGCCGACCGGCCCGGGCTGCGTGATGTGGCCCGGGATGATCCCCACCTTGCTCTTGCCCGCCGAAAGCAGGCCGGGGCAGTTGGGGCCCAGGAGCCTCGCGCCCTTTTCCAGGACGTAGGGGCGCACGCGGGTCATGTCCAGCACCGGGACGCCCTCGGTGATGCAGACGATGAAGTCGATACCCGCGTCCGCCGCTTCGAACATCGCGTCCGCGGCGAAGGCCGGGGGCACGTAGATGACGGAGGTGTTGGCGCCGCCCTCCTTCACCGCCTCGCCGACGGTGTTGAAGATGGGCACCTGCCCCTCGAACTTCTGCCCGCCCTTCCCCGGGGTCACGCCGGCCACGACCTTCGTGCCGTACTCCATCATCTGCTTGGTGTGGAACGAGCCGTCGCGGCCCGTGATCCCCTGCACCACCAGGCGCGTGTCGTTGTCGATGAAGATGCTCACTGGGCCTCCCCGTTGGCCAAAGCGACCGCCTTCTGCACGGCCTCGTCCATGTCGGTCAACGCGGTGAATCCCGCTTCGCTCAGGATCTTGACCGCGATCTCTTCGTTGGTGCCGGTCAGGCGGATCACGATGGGGATCTGCATGTCCAGCTGGCCCGTGGCCGTCACGATCCCGTTCGCCACGTCGTCCGTGCGGGTGATGCCGCCGAAGATGTTGAACAGGATCACCTTGACTGCCGGGTCGCTGGTGATGATGCGCAGCGCGTTCACCACCTTCTCAGGGTTCGACGAGCCGCCGATATCCAGGAAGTTGGCCGGGTCGCCGCCGTAGTACTTCACCAGGTCCATGGTGGCCATCGCCAGCCCGGCGCCGTTGACGCAGCAGCCGACGTTGCCGTCCAGCTTGATGAAGGTAAGCCCCGCCTCGCGCGCCTGCACTTCGGCCGGCGCTTCGGACGATTCGTCGCGCAGCGCCTCGATCGCCGGCAGCCGGAAGAGCTCGTTGTCGTCGATGTTGAACTTGGCGTCGATCGCCTTGACCTCGCCCGAGGGCGTGGTGATCAGCGGGTTGATCTCAGCCAGCGACGCGCCCGCCTCGATGAACGCCGTGTAGAGCTGCTGGAGGATCTTGGCCGCCGCGCGCTGCTGCTTGACGTCCGTGTACAGCTTGGTCGCCAGCTCGTACGCCTGGTGCGGCAGCAGGCCGTAGCGCGGGTCCACCGGGAGCTTGATGATGGCTTCCGGGTTGGTGTGCGCCACCTCTTCGATGTCCACGCCCCCCTCCGCGGACACCATGAACACGGCCGTCTTGCTGGCGCGGTCCAGGATGATGCCGACGTACGCCTCGCTCGCGATGTCCTCAGCCGGGGCGACGAGCACCTTTTGCACCGGGAGCTCCTTGATGGTCAGCTTGAGGATGGCCTCGGCCTTCTCGCGCGCCTCTTCCGGCGTGTTGGCGAGCTTCACGCCGCCCGCCTTGCCGCGCCCGCCGGCGTGCACCTGGGCCTTGATCACCACGGCCCCGCCCAGGCGGCGCGCGATCTCTTCAGCCTGCTCCGGCGTGGTCGCCACCTCGCCCATGGGGACGGGGATCCCCTGCGCGGCCAGGAGTTCTTTGGCCTGGTATTCGTGGATGTTCACCGGGACGGTTCCGGTTCGGGTGATGAAAAAGAGTGCCGGGTCGCGCACTCCGGAGTTCCGCCGAAAAGGCGCAGCATGATAGCGGGCGGATGTATTCGCGGCAACGGCTTGGCAACGCGGGGTGTCACCCGCCCCCTCTCCCCATCAGCCACACCGCCGCCCCCATCAGGAGCAGCCCAACCGTCAGGACGACCGCGCTGGTCACGAGCGGGTCGCGGTACAACAGCGTCATCACCCCGAACGCCGTCACCGCCCCGCCGGCAAGCAGCAGCACGAGCGCGAGCAGGAGGCGGAGGATGCGGAGCGGGGTCATGGGGGGTGAGTTCGATGTGGGCCGGATTCCAGGAGCGCACGTTCCAGGAGCCGCCGCCGCGGGAGCGGCCGTCGCCGTCCAGGAGCGAACGAGTTCGCAGCTGGAAAAACACGAAGTCCGCATTCGCGGACTCGCGAATCGTCATGCTGAGGGAGCCGCCTCTCCGACCTTCGCGTGGCGTCCGCGCTCCTGGGGCGACCGATGAATCCACTGCGCACGCCGAGAGGCTCGGTGTGCACGACAATGCCCTCGGCGCGAGCAGTAGATCCTTCGCTCCGCGCCAGAGTGTGGCGCGGGGGCCGCGGCCGGCGAAGGGCGTTGATCCAGGATGACACGGCGCCGTGCCGGGCCTTCCCGTAATCCGCGCAGGCGGATGTCGCGTGGTTCCAGCGGCGAATTCATTCGCTCTGAAGCGTGGCTCCTGCAAGGACCCACCCCCGCCTGCAACGACGCGCCGCCCTTGCGGGACGGCGCGTGCGTTACGAGCAGTGCGAAGAGACGGTCAGTGGCCGACGGAGGGTCCGCCGATGCCCTCGCCGGCCAGCCAGCCTTCCATCTCGGAGCGGATCTCCTGGAGGCGCTCGGGGGTCTTGGCCTCGTAGCGGGCGACCAGCACCGGCTCCGTGTTGGAGGCGCGGATCAGCCCCCAGCCGTCGCCGAAGAGGACGCGCGCGCCGTCCACGTCGATCACCTCGTGGCTCGCGCGGAAGTGCGCCGTGGCGCGCTCCACGATGGCGAACTTGGTCTCCTCCGTGGCCGGGTAGCGCAGCTCGGCCGTCGAGACGAAGACCGGGAACTCGGCGATCCACTCGCTCAGCGGCCGCCCGTGGCGAGCGACGATGTCGATCAGCAAGACGGCGCCGTAGAGGGCGTCGTCATAGCCGAAGTAGTTGTCCCCGAACATGATGTGGCCCGAGAGCTCGCCCGAGAGCAGCGACCCTTCCTCCTTCATGCGCTTCTTGATCAGCGAGTGGCCGGTGGCGTTCATCACCGGCACGCCGCCGGCCTTCTCCAGCATCTCCGGCAGGAGCTGGGAGCACTTCACGTCGAATACCACCTTCTGCCCCGGCCCGCGGCGCTCGATCAGGTCCAGGCCGTACAGCAGGAGGAGGGTGTCCCCGCGCACGATCTCGCCGCGGTCGTCAATGGCGCCGATGCGGTCCGCGTCGCCGTCGAAGGCCACGCCCAGGTCCGCGCCTTCGGACTTCACGCGGGCGATGATGTCCACCAGGTTCTTGTCGACCACCGGGTCCGGGTGGTGGTTGGGGAAGGTGCCGTCCGACTCGCAGAAGATGGGGATCACCTCCACGTTGTCGCCCAGCGCGGTCAGCAGGCGCTCGGCCACGATGGAGCCGGTGCCGTTGCCGCAGTCCACCACCACCTTGAGCTTGCGGCCGATGGTGAAGCGCTCCGCGATGTAGCGGACGTAGTCGTCCGTCACGTCGCGTTCCTCGACACTCCCTTCCCCGCTTTCGTAGTCGCTCTCCTCGATCATGCGGCGCACCTCCTGGATGGAGTCGCCGTAGATGGAGCCGCCGAGCGTCATCTTGAAGCCGTTGTACTGCGGCGGGTTGTGCGATCCCGTCACCTGCAGCCCGCCGTCCAGCTCGCCGTGGTACACCGCGAATGAGTGCACGGGGGTGGGCACCAGGCCCACGTCCACCACGTGTGCGCCGGCGGCCACCATCCCGCGGCGCACGCCGGCGGCGAGGTCCGGGGAGGTGAGGCGGTTGTCGCGCCCCAGCGCCAGCCGCGGCCGGACCTTGCCCAGGCGGCGTACGGCGAGGGTGGCGAAGGCGCGGCCGATCTGCTCGGCCACCTCCACGGTCACGTCGGGGCCGACGACGCCGCGGATGTCGTACTGACGAAAGATGTGTGGATTAGCCATGTCTCTCCTCAGGCGGCTTCGAGCACCAGCGCCACGCACTCGATCTCCACGGCGCAGTTGCGCGGGAGGCCGGCGGCCTGCACGGTCGACCGCGCCGGGGCGTGGACGCCGAAGTGGCGCCCGTACACCTCGTTCATAGCCGTGAAGTCGTTCATGTCGCGCAGGAACACCGTCGTCTTGACCACGGCCGAGAGGTCGGAGCCGGCCTGCTGCAGCACGGCGCGCAGGTTCTTCATCACCTGCTCCGTCTGCGCCACCACGTCGCCCTCAATGAGCTGCATGCTCAGCGGGTCCAGCGCGATCTGCCCGGCGGTGAAGACGAAGCCGCGGGCCACGATGGCCTGGCTGTACGGACCGATGGCGGCGGGCGCCTGGTCGGTGTGGACCTTTTGAAGAGACGTCATGGCTGCCTTGGAAGTACGTGAGTGCGTGAGTGCGCCTTCGGGTCAGTCGGCCGCGGGGGCGCCGAGCATCGCCCGCAGCTCGTCCGGCGCCACGGTGGCGACGCCGGGTTTCCCCACCTCGATCCCGGCGGCGAGGTTGGCCAGCACGGCGGCCTCCTCGATGGTCGCGCCGGCGGCCAGGGCGACGGCCAGGAACGCCGTCACCGTGTCGCCCGCGCCGGAGACGTCGTAGACCTCCCGCGCCTGCGTGGGGATGCGGAACGAGCTTCCCCCCTCCGAGCGCAGCGCCATCCCGTCCTCGCCCAGGGTCAGGAGGAGGTGCCGGGCGCCGGTGCGGGTGCGTGCGTTCTCCAGCCACTCGTCATCGCCGGCCCGCACGGGGCTCGCCATGGCCGTCCCCAGCTCCACCGCGTTCGGCTTGAACACGGTGGCGCCGCGAAACGCAAAGAAGTTGCGGAACTTAGGGTCCACCACGCTGGGGATCCCCGCCGCCTCCGCCGCCTCCAGCGCCGTGCGGATCACCGACGGCACCAGGACGCCCTTGTTGTAGTCCTCCAGCACCAGCGCGTCGCTCGCGGCGACGGCGGCGCGGACGTGCTCGCAAAGCTCGGCGGCGCACTCGTCCGGGAGGTCGTCGTCGCGTTCGCGGTCGAAGCGCACCACCTGCTGCTGCCGCGCCACCACGCGCGTCTTAGTGGTGGTGGGGCGGTCGGCGCGCTCCACCAGCCGCGCGTGCACCGTGCCGCCGTCCAGCTCCGCCAGCTCGCGGCGGATCTGCGCCCCGGCGGCGTCCTTCCCAACGTACCCCACCACCTCGCAGGCGGCGCCGAGCGCGGCCACGTTGGCGGCCACGTTGGCGGCCCCGCCCAGCGCCGTCCGCTCCTCGGTGACGTGCACCACCGGCACCGGCGCCTCGGGCGAGATGCGCGACACGGCGCCCACTAGGTACACGTCCAGCATCAGGTCACCGACCACCGCCACCCGGAGGCCGCGCCCTCGCTCCAGGATCTCGTCCAGCCGCGCCCGTGTGAGCCGCTCCATCCCGCCCCAGTCGCCCGTTCAGTGCACGCGCCCGTGCCCTGGGGCCGGGAAAAGGAGCGCCAATGTAGGCGGGCGATGGGGGGGAGACAAGGACGGCGGGGAATGGGGAATGGTAACGGGGAATGGGGAACGGCAGGGACAGGGGACACCCGACGGAAATCGGGCCACGCGAGATGGATCGTTGTGGGGGGGAGAACGGCGCGTGTGCGCAGATGCCTCATGTGGGCGCGCTTGATCGCGCCTGTGCCCGACGCCGGGCGGCATCCGTCCTCGCGAACGGATGTCGTAGGGGCGCGATTTATCGCGCCCACACCTCGCCTGCCTCAACCAGCGCCCTATGCACAACATCCCGTAGGGGCAGACCTGCGTGTCACCTGCGTGTCTGCCCGCCCTCTCCCCCGCCGCAATTCACGCCCTCCGCACCGAAACCTCGTAGGGGCGGCCCCGCGTGGCTGCCCGCCCCATCCCGAACACCGCGCCAGCGCAAATGCATGCAAACGCCCCTCCCCCAGCGGTTTGGGGGAGGGGCAGGCGAGGTGATGAGCGGGGAGAGGGCCCGCGGTGCCCGACCGCTGCAGAGATCATCGTGGTGCGGCGGGTGCGGGGAAAACGACGCGCTCCGGCCAGGGACGCGGCCGGAGCGCGCTGAGTGCATGGCGCCGCGCTATTCCTCGCCGCTCCCTGAAGCGCCCCCGTTCCCGACGCGGGCCCGCACGTGCTCCACGCCCTCCTGCGTGATGGCGTATTGCTTCCGCGCCTGCCGCGTGGTTCCCATCTTCTTCTTCTGCGCCATCAGCGGCGGGCGCGAGCGCAGGTTGGACTCGATGGCGCGCGTGATGTTCGGCACCGGAAGGCCGTTGCGCTTCAGCTCGGCGTTGATCGCCTGGCTGGTGACGGTGCGGTCCGGCCGGCCCTTGGAGAGGACGTAGGCCCCCAGCAGCGCGCGCTCCGCCATCGTCTCCGGACGCCACTGCTCCACCAGCGTCCCCACCTGCGCAACCGGCCGCCGCGGGCCCGTTCCCGAGCCCTTGGGGCGGCCCGGACGGCGCTTCACGGGCTCTACGCCGGCCGTGCTGCCCTCGGTGGCGGCCGACGCTGAGGCGGCGGACGAGCGGCCTCCGCCCTGGAATGCTCGCTGCAGGAGGATGTCGCGCGCGTGCTCCTTCAGCACCGGGTCGTAGCTGGAAATCGCCGCGTTGATCTCGTCGAGCAGCGCTCTGACTTCACGCAGGTCGCTCATAGGGTGTCATGTTCTGGGGCTTTCGCGCGCACGGACGTGCGGGCGGAGCGCCACGTTGCGGGCCGGCTGCGGTCCTGTGGACACGCAATGTTGCCCGTACGCAACATTTAATCCGCGGCGGCGACTGCCGTCAAGTAGTGCTGGTATGCCTCCTCCCCGAAGCACACCACCGTCACCTCCTCCGGAAGCTCGTTCTCTCGCAGGTGTGTGATCGTGGTGGCGATTGCAATGCGCGCCGCTCGCGCCAGCGGAAACCGATACGCCCCGGTGCTGATCGACGGGAATGCAATGGTGCGCAGCCCGCGCTCCGCGGCGAGCGCGAGCGAACTGCGCCACGCGGAGGCCAATAGTGCGTCCTCCCCATGGCTCCCGTCCCGCCATACCGGGCCCACGGTGTGGATCACCCAGCGCGCCGGCAACCTGTAGCCACGTGTGATCTTGGCCTCGCCCGTGCGGCAGCCGTCCAGGGTGCGGCACTCCGCCACCAGCTCAGGCCCGGCGGCGCGGTGGATGGCGCCGTCCACTCCGCCGCCGCCCAGCAGCGAGGTGTTGGCTGCGTTCACGATGGCGTCCGCGTCCACCTTGGTGATGTCGCCGCCGGTGATGCGGATGCGCTCTTTCGCAGTCATGAGTCGCGCATGGCTAGTCCCGCCGTGGTCATGAGGGCCGCTCCGGAGGCGAGCCAGCGCGCCAGGCTCTCCTCCTCCTTCTCGATCCCCAGCCCCCACGTAGCGTCGGTGATCAGGGTCACGGGGAGCGCGCGCTGGGGCGCCAGCATCCCCTCCACCGCTTGCTTGACGCACACGTCCCGCGCCACGCCGGCCACGAACACCTCCACCGGCTTCTTCAGCTCTTCGCGGAGGGCGCGGATCAGGTCGTCTGTGGAGGGGTTCCCCTCGAACACGTCGAACTTGCTCTTGTGGATGAAGAGGGGCCTGCGCTCGGCCACGGCGCGGCGCGCCGCGGCCCGGGCGTCCTCCGAGGTGGCGGCGCGGGCCAGGACGATGGGGTCCTCGGGGCGGATGGAGGCGAGGATCTGCGCGCCCTCCCGCTCGGCCGCATCGTCCGAAAGGCCCATGCAGTGCGGCGGATAGGTGCCGCGCGACGGATCGGGGGCGACGGCGTCGATCTCCTCGTCCGCGTACGAGTGCCAGTCGCCGGTGTACACCATGACCTCGCAGCGCGCACGCATCCACTCCACCGCGCGCTCGATGGCGGGGATCGCCTGCGTGGCGCCCGCGTCCTCGCCGTCGTCGAAGAGGTCGTGGACGTAGAGACGTCCTCCCTGCTCCGGCGACAGAAGGAAATCGTTCTGCGCGTCCACCACCCAGCCGATGCGGGCCTTCATCGCGCGCTCCGGCCCGGGTACACGGGCTTGGCTGCGCGTTTCCACGCGGTGGCGTCCACCCGCGCGAGGACGGCGGCCGCTACGGCCTCGGGAATACCCTCGGGAATGCTCTCGCCGCGCGGGCGGGCGGCACCGAAGGCCGGCCAGTAGTGCGCGAGCACCTGGTCCGCCTCGCTGTAGGTGAAGCCGAGCTCGCTCTCGTCCGTCTGCCCCGGCCACAGGTCGGCGGAGGGGGCTTTGTCGATCACCACCGGCGGGACACCGGACGCCTCCGCGAGCTGCCACACCTCCGTCTTCAGGAAGGGAGAGAGGACTTCCAGGTCGCTCGCGGCGTCGCCGTGGACGGTGAAGTAGCCGAGGAGGTTCTCGGTGCGGTTTTCGGTGCCGAGGACGAGCGTGTCGCCGGCCATGTTGGCGAATGTGTAGAGGGTGACGGCGCGCTGGCGGGCCTTGAGGTTCCCCAGCGCGAGCACCGCGCGCACGTTGGCGGGATCGGCCGCGAGCAGGTCGTGCAGCCCCGAAGCCGCCGCCGACGCATCCACGGCGGCCGCGATGTCGATCATCCGCCACTCCGCCTCCGGCAGGCGCTCCGCGACGGCGCGGGCGTCGTTCAGCGAGGCCGGCGCCGATGCCGCGTGCCGGCCGCTGCCGTACGGCATCGACAGCAGGACGACGTTCTCGGGGCCCAGCGCGCGCGCCGCCACCATGGCCGCAACTGCGCTGTCCACGCCGCCCGAGAGCCCCATCACCACCCGCCGCATCCCCACCCCGCGCACCATGCCGGCCAGCCACTCCGCCATAGCCGCCAGCTCCGCCTCCGCGTCGATGCAGAGCGTGGCGGGGACCTCACGGCGTGTGGCGGACGCCGCGCTCGTTGTGCTCATATCGATCTCCCGTGGTCCAGGGGGACGCAATTCGTTCTTGAACGCCGGTGTGAAGTGCATCACGTACTCGCGAGCGAAACAAGCACTTAGCACTGAGGACTTAAGCACTTGCGTTCATCCCGTCCGCGCCCAATCCAACCTCACCAGCCGGGGATTGGGACGGAAGCTCCTCCCCACCTTCCCCGCCTCGGCGCCCCCGAGCCGCACCACGTCCGCCGTGAAGTCGAAGTCGCTGAGGAGACCACCCGTGCCGTCGCTGTGACCCAGCAGGCTGCTCCCTACGCCGTACGCGGCGACCGGGACGCCCTGCGCCTCGAATTGGCGGATCTTGTTCGGCTTGAACCCCCCGCTCACCACGATGCCGACCTCTGAGAAGCCCTCCGCGTCGAGCGCCGCGCGCATCTTTCTCACCAGGTGCGCGTTGACGCCGGTGAGCGATGCGCGCCCCCACACTTCGGGATCGCCGATCAGCGACTCGTCGATCAGCCGCTCGCTGGTGTCCACGCGCACCGCCGCCAGCGAGCCGGGACCGAACTCCGCGCGCATCGCCCGCGCCACCTCAAGAGCGGTGCGCACCGAATTGTTCTCGTAGTCCACCAGACTCATCACCTGCACCTCCGGCTCCTCCGCGCGCAGGTAGCGGGCGAACGCGAGCGTCGCCGCCACGGTGTCGCCGCCAAAGGTCGCGATCATGGCGTGCGGCATCGTCCCCACCCCCGGCGAGCCCCACCACGCCCCGGCCGCATCGCTGGAAACGCTACGGGCGCCGCCCACCTGCGCCGCGTAGCCGTCCGGCGTCTGCACGCGCCAGTCGTCGTGGCGCGGGGCCATGAAGATGACGGGCTTCCCCACCGCCGCGTCGACCACCGCGCGCGTGTTGGTGGCGACCAGCGATCTGCGCGCCAGCACGCCGAGCAGCGGCGTCTCCAGGTGCCCGAAGGCGCGGTACGGACCGGTGATGTGCATCACCGTCTCCCATGACTCCGAACCGTCGGCGTTGATCGCATCGCCCTCCAGCAGGGTGTCGATCGTGAGGCGGGTGTGCTCGCAGCCGTCCGCAAGCTGCGTCTGGAGGAGGCGGAGCGCCTCGTAGACGCCGGCCAGCACGCCACCCTTCTTGGCGAAGACCTGGAGCGTGACGACGGGATCGATCCCCGCGTGGCGCAACGTGGCCGAAGTGCGCACGAAGTAGCGGTCCGAGAGCCAGCCGGAGGCCATGCGCGGATCGAACTGGAAGAGCCCAGCCGGGAAGCGCGCGAGTCCCTCGTGGAGCTCGGCCTGGCGCTCGGCGGCGCCCGCCGCGGGTGATTGCGAGGTCATGGTCTGCGCGTATGTCTCGCGACGAGAACAAAGGCACCAAAAAAAGCGAACGCGGCAACGTTCTGAAAGCGAGAATAACGTCCGCTCGGGTCACTGTCAAGCATCCCGCGCGCCGACGGACGTGTCTTCGGCACCCTCCAGCGGAAGCCAGGGGAGGCGGATGGAGATCTCCAGGCGCGCGCGCAGCGTGTCCTCGCGGAACTGGAAGAGCTCCGGGGGGACGCCCGGCCCGCCCGTGTCGCGCGTGCGCCGCCTTCCCGTGCCGTGCACGATGCGGGGAACGCGCGTGGGGCGGTCGTCCTTGGAGGGCGCCACGGCGCGGCGAAAGTTGGCGCGGTGCAGCGGACGTCCGGCGATCGCCTCGCATCCGGCCTGCAGCTCGTCCAGCGTGAACTCGGCGCCGAGAAGCGCCATCAGCGCCGCGGGGAGGTACTTGATCTTGCCGCGCAGACGGCCCAGCGCGTCGGCCATGATCTCGCGGTGGTCGAACGCCATCGGCCGGCCGAACGCCTTCGCACCGGCGACGCCGACGCGGCCCCACGCGTCGCGGTGCGCCTCCTCCACCAGCCCCGCCTCCAGCAGCAGGGCGAAGCGCTCCGAGACGCGCTCCTCGTTCCACTCGCGCAGCCCGAATCCCCAGGCGAACTCCACCCGCTCCGCGCGGTCTCCGCCCTGGCCGCGCGCCCATTCGCCGAGCGTGTGCAACGCCGACTGGGCCGCGGCGCGCCCCCCCGCGGAGCGCAGGTCCTCCCAGGGGAAGTACGTGTAGACATCCTCCCAGCGCGCCTCCGAAGCGTCGTCGCCGTGCCGGGGGGTAAAGCCGCCGCCCTCACGGCGCACCAGCATCAGGTACGCGTTGGTGGTGACGCGGGAGCCGCGCGAGACCCACTCGCCGGTCTCGGGATCGCGCGCGCCGGCGAACTGGCGGGGGTCGCGGCCGTTGGTGCTGTAGCTGCCGAGCGGCTCCACGTGCTCCGGCGCGGGGCACCCGGTCTCCTCGCGCAGCTCGCGCAGGGCGGCCTCGCGCGAGTCGCGGTCGCCGGCCCAGTCCATGAAGCCGCCGGGCCACGCGTCGAGCCCTCCGAACGGCTCGCCGCCGCGCACCACCACGAGCCCCTGGAGCCGGGTGCCGCCCCCTTCGCGCCCCAGCGCGAGCGCACCCGCGTCGCCGGTGACGGCGTGGCGCGGAGACTCGCGCGCGTCGTACTCCAGCGCCCACTCCGGCGGGTCTCCCCCCGGATCCACC
>JAUJMI010000218.1 GCA_030446945.1 Longimicrobium sp.
GTGCCACAGGACGGACAGGTCTCGGTCATCAGTCAGAGCAGCCGGTACGAGGGAAGAGCGCAAAGTGCAAATCTACGCCGCGCACCAACTTCCCTCAAGGCGGCCCTCACCCCCGGTTCGTTGCACTCGCCTGCCCGCTCGCACAGACCTCATAGGGGCGCGATTCATCGCGCCCGTGTCCGACACTGCTCCGCCGCTCATCGTGCACACCGCGATGCTTGTTGCTTCAGAAGGGCAGGGGATTGTCTGCCTTTGCCCTGAGGAGCGTAACCCCGCCGGGCTCCACCAGGTAAAAGATCTTGAGATCCGGCAGATCGTCTGGCGTGTCCTGCATGAAGATCCGGACTTCGCTGTCCTGCGTCGCGTAGCCGACGGTCGGCGGCCCGCGTTCCAGGTACCAGCGCACGCCCAGGAGAGTGTCGGCCCAGCTATGGCCGGGAGGACCCATTCGACTGCAGGTCCAGCATGAAGGCCGCGGACTCCAATGACACCGTCCGGTAGGGGATCTCTTCCCCGTCTTCCGCAAGCTGCCACGCTTCGAAGCGGTGTGACAGCTCGCCGACGGCCGTCGCGGTCTGCCCTTCGAGCTTCCCGAGCACGTAGTCCACCATGGCGATCTCGTCCGCCGTGAACGCGGGAGAGGTCCGGCTCACGGACCGCGATCGGCCGCTTCTGCCTTTACCCTCTAACGAACCGCTCCTTCATCACCAGGTCGCCCTTGCGCTGAAGGCAGTCGCGGGTGTTCAACAGGGAATCGGGTGCGGGTCCGTTCTGCATCCGCACGCAGCGCGCATCCGCGATCGAGCGTCCGTGCTTCGCGTAGAACAGGAAGTCGGCGTAGAACAGAGTCTTAGCCAGGCGCACCGATCCGAACAGCTCGTCCGTCTCGTGACAGTCCGCGATGTACAGGATCAGTTCCGCCAGCTTGTCCTGCGTGCTGCCCATGGCCCCGCCAGGGATCTCGCCAGCGGATGCCCACCGGCTCGGTACGGCATACGCTGCTGTCGGCGCAAGGTTTACGCCCACTGCGGCCCCTCCCCAGTCCTTTCTTCAGGAACTGGCGGCGGAGTGTTCAAGTCCCGCACCCGCGCGATCGGTTCAAGGCTACTATACCGAAGCCCGCCTACATCGCCTCGCACCACGCGAGCACCTCGGCGAAGCGGCGGTCCTCCAGGGCGGCGAAGAGGGCGTTGCGGGTCAGCTTGGCCTGCGTGAGCGCCGGCGTGGAGAGCCCGCACAGGAAGCGTGCGCGCCGCCGCGCGGTGCCGAGCCCGTCCGGGTGCCTGCCGCACAGCGCGCGAAAGGCGCTGGCATCGATCGCGCGCTCCACCGGCGGGTGCGGCGGAAGCGCGGGGAAGCGGGTGGGGGTCCGCGTCGTGCACCAGGTGCAGTGGCCGCACGGCTCGGCGCGCACCTCGCCGAAGTACTCCAGGAGCACGTTGGTCTGGCACCCGTCGCGCTCCACCAGCTCCACCACCTGGCCGATGCGCTCCACCTCGCCCACTTCGCGCTGGACGAAGCGCGCCTCCAGCTCGCCCGCCAGCGCCTCCACGTCCAGCCGCGGGACGAGCTTCGAGTAGCGCTGGCGCAGATCGGTCACCTGCAGCTCCGCCAGCCCCTGCTCGGACAGGTACTCCAGGGCGCGCACCACCCGGCCGCGATCCACCGTGCCCAGCACCGGCTCGTCGGGCTCGATGGTGTAGAGCGTGCGCCCGAACTTCGCCTGGCTGAAAAGAGCCGACACGAACCGCGCCCGCTCCCCCGAGAAGCGGCCGACGACCTCGGGGAGCGGCGCCAGGAGCTTCGCCTTGTAGCCGGCGTAGAACGGCGTTCCCTGTCGGATCACGCCCAGCAGTTCCAGGTAGGTGAGCGCCGTGCGCAGCACGAGCTGTCGCAGGTCGTGCTGGTTTGCAAGCTTCAGCTGCGCGATCTCAAAGGTGGCGGGCTCCGCGTCGAT
This sequence comes from Longimicrobium sp., assembly GCA_030446945.1. GTDB lineage: Bacteria > Gemmatimonadota > Gemmatimonadetes > Longimicrobiales > Longimicrobiaceae > Longimicrobium. The sequence goes on from JAUJMI010000218.1 coordinate 1,958, forward strand.
CCAGCGGAGCAGGCCGCGGATCGATTCGCGGTCGGGCGTGTCGCCGTACGCGAAGTTCTCCAGCGTCGCCACGTCTTCCATGCTCCCCAGCACCTCCACCGTGGAGTCCAGCCCGTCGCGCCCCGCCCGGCCGATCTCCTGGCTGTAGCTCTCCAGCCCCTTGGGCAGGTTGTAGTGGTAGACGTAGCGCACGTCCGCCTTGTCGATCCCCATCCCGAATGCGATGGTCGCGACCACGGTGGCGCGGTCGGAGCCCTTCCACCACTCCTGCACCTCGGAGCGCAGCTCGGACTCCATCCCGGCATGGTAGGCGCGCGCGGGGATCCCGGCATCGGCCAGCACCTCGGCGACGCTCTCCGCCGTCTTCTGGAGCGTCACGTACACGATCCCCGGCCCCGGCGGGCGCGAGCGGATGCGCTCCACCAGCACGAGGTCGCGCCTCGCCGACGCCACCGGATGCGTGGAGAGGAAGAGGTTGGGCCGGTGGAAGCCCGTAACCACCGCTCCCGCGGGTGCGATCCCGAAGCTGTCGCAGATGTCTTTTACCACGGCGGGAGTCGCGGTGGCCGTCAGCGCCAGGATCCGCTCCACGCTCAGGGTGCGCGCCGTCTCTGCCAGCTTCAGGTAGTCCGGCCGGAAGTTGTGCCCCCACTGAGAGATGCAGTGCGCCTCATCCACGGCGAACAGCGAGATCCTCACCCGGCCGAGCTGCTCCAGGAAACGCTCGTTGTTGAAGCGCTCCGGCGCCACGTACAGCAGCTTCAACGTCCCCGCGCGCAGCCCGCGCTCCACGGACGCGATCTCGTGGCGCTCCAGCGAGCTGTCCAGCCGCGCCGCCTGGATGCCGCGCGAGCGCAGGTAGTCGATCTGGTCCTTCATCAGCGCGATCAGCGGCGAGATCACCACTGTCACCCCGTCCCAAAGGAGTGCCGGAAGCTGGTAGCAGAGCGACTTCCCCCCGCCGGTGGGGAAGACCGCCAATGCTCCGCCGTGGTCGAAGAGCGCCTCGATGACCTGGCGCTGCCCCGGCCGGAACTCGGGCAGCCCGAATCGCTCGCGGAGGAGCGCCTCGGTGGCCTCCATTGCGCTGGGTGTATCGATCGTGGCCATCGCGTGTGTGCTCTCGTGTCGTGTAGGTGACGGGAGGTGCCGTCGCGCATCCCAACATCGTCGTGCCGCACCCCGCGCACAATCGCAACGTTCCGCCAGCCGCCGCGCCATCTGCTCCAGAGTAGGCGCTCGGGGCCCGGCAGCGCTCCTTTGCGTGAAAAACCCGGCTCCGCGACGGCGGAACCGGGCATGCAGGTCACTCGCACCGGTCTGAACAGCGTGGCTCAAGGATCAGTGCAGTCCCGTTTGTAGCCGCAGTTTGGGCACACGATCTTACAGTTGTGGTCGTACATTTCCACGCCGCAGATGTCGCAGAAGTGCTGCGTGGGGACCTCGACCTTGCGGAAGGGCGCCGGCTCGGGCGGGGGAGCAGCGGGCACGGGGGCCTTGTGCGCGTTGATGCGGGCGCACCAGCTCGGGTCGAAGTGCGCCATCAGCGGCCGGGGTCGCCCAGGCGCCGCCGCACTTCTTCCAGGAGGCGGTGGGGGGCGCAGGGCTTCGACACCCACCCGTCGCACCCGGCGTCCAGCACGCGCCGGCCGACGGAGCCGTACGGGAGGGCGCTCACGATCACCACGGGGATGCCGCGCGTGGAGGGGTCCTGCTTGAGCTGCTCCGTGGCGCGGATCCCGTCGATGCCGGGTACGGAGATGTCCATCAGGATCAGGTCCGGGCGCTCTTCGCGCGCCACGCGCAGGCCCTCGATGCCGTCGCCGGTGGCGAGGACGCGGTAGCCGTGGTGCTGGAGGAACGCGGCGTGGATCGCCCTCATCTCCAGCTGGTCCTCTACGATCAAAACCGTTTTGCTGCCGCCCGGAAACTCGGCACGCTTGGGAACTGCGCTCACGTCTCACCTCGGGGTGGATGGTCCTGCCCCCCGAAGGTAAACCCGCCACCCGTCGCACGCCAAGGGGTGAGCGCGAATCTGCCACGTCACCGCCAAGCCGCCTGGCGAATCTCGATGTAGCCCACACGTACGACGGGAGCAGGAATCGAAGTACCCTCCTCCCGAAGACTCTCCAGGTGGAACTCGACTGCCTCGCGGATCAACTCGCGCGCTTCTTCCTCGCTCTCAGCGACGGCAACGCACCCCGGCAGATCCGGAACGTACGCACCGAAACCGGTGGGGCTCGGCTCGATGACGATCGAGTATTGCATGCTTTACTTCCCTCATGCCTGCTCGAAGATGTTCCTGAGCGTGCCGAGTGGCACGTCCATACTCAACTTTCCAGGAACAGTCACCGTTGCCTGATCGGGTGCTTAAACTGCCGGTGACTGCCACGGGTGCGGGCAAGATACCAGCCATCGGCCTCGATGCGGGCAATCACTTCATGGACTTTCATCCAGCGATGTTAGGAAGCCAATCGACCGCCAACAATGGGCTCCCCGCAACTGGTCCGGTCGATGTCTTCAAGAGAGCCGCAGCGTGCATTGGTGGCTTACTCCCGCGCCGCCCGCTCCACCACCCAGATGGCGGGGTCGAGCTGGTCCACCTCTTCCTGCCTGCCATCGTCCCAACGGACCACGGCCCAGAGGGCGAACCCCTCCAAGATCCAGCCCATGCCGCCGGCCACGTGCTGCACCGCGTCGCCGGTGTTGTAGAAGTGCCGCGACTCCAGTTGTGCGCTCAACGAACCGCTCCCCGCCTTCCGCTGTGGATCACCCCTCGGCCGCATCCCCGGGCGGACGCGCGCGGCGGTAACTTGACGCCGCGTGCCGCTCCGGGGCAACTTCCCGGCCCGCTTCCGCCGTGTCCCGAACCGTGCAGCGCGTGCCGTCCCAGGAAGATCCCGTCATCGAGTCCGCGCGGCTCGTCATCCGCCCGCTGGGGCTGGACGACGCGCCGCGCCTGCAGGCCGTCTTCGAGGCCACGCCCGACCATTTCGCGGTCGTGGCGGGGCAGGAGGGTGCCACGCCGGAGAGCGCCGCGCACGAGCTTCGCGAGGCCGCCTCGCGCCCCGGCCGCGAGGTCGCGCTGATCTCGCTGGCGGACGGCACCGATGCCGGCGCGCTTGGCTGGTGGGCCGCGCATCCCGAGCCGGACGTGGCGCTGCTCGGGATGATCCTGGTCGTGCCCGCGCATCGCGGCACGGGTGTGGCTCGCGAGGCTCTGGCCGCGCTCGAGGGACGGCTTGCCGCGCGGGGCATCCGCCGCCTGCGCACCGCCTTCCAGCGACGCCGCCTCGCCATCCACCCCGTGGTCAAGGCGCTCGGGTTCGGCGAGATGAGCATCCGCGAGCACACCAAGCTGGGGCTGGCGGGGGCGAGCATCTCGTTGTGGGAGAAGGCGATCGAGAACAGCAACTACTTGCCTCAGACAGAGACACAGAGATAAAGGAGAGGAACGAAGCAGGGCATTGTCCGTTCCTCTGTGCTCTTTCCATACCCCTCTCTGAGGCCCTGTGTGAACCTGCTTTTCGCCGGATCTGAGGATGATGCCTGAGCCTATCATCGCGACCACCTTTACGCTCCCCGACGAGGCGCTGGCGTTGCTGCGCGTGGTGGGGGCGGTGGCTGGGCCGGACGGGTGGCGCGATGCACTGGCCGAGGCGCAGGCGCTCCTCTGCCTGCTGACGGACCGCGTGGATACGGCGCTGCTGGAGCGGGCGCCGCGGCTGCGCGTGGTGGCGAACGCGGTGGTCGGGTACGAGCACGTGGACGTGGCGGCGTGCCGCGCCCGTGGGATCGTGGTCACCAACACGCCCGACGTCCTCACCGGCGCGACGGCGGACCTGACCTGGGCGCTGATCCTGGCGGCGGTGCGGCGGCTTCCGCAGGCGGAGCGCTCGCTGCGCGCGGGGGAGTTCCGCGGGTGGGGGTTCTGGGACTACCTGGGCGGCGACCTCGAGGGGCGGACGCTCGGGATTTTGGGGATGGGGCGCATCGGGCGGGCGGTCGCGCGGCGGGCCGGGGGCTTCGGGATGCGCGTGGTCTACCACTCCCGCACCGCGCTTCCGGGGGATGACGAGCGCGCGCTGGGCGCGGAGCGCGTCGACTTTGACGATCTCCTGGCCCGCAGCGACGTCCTCTCGCTCCACGCGCCGCTCACGCCGGAGACGCGCCACACCATTGGCCGCGACGCCCTCCGCCGGATGCGGCCGGGGAGCGTCCTGATCAACACCGCCCGCGGCGCGCTGGTGGACGAAGCCGCCCTGGCCGATGCTCTCCGCGAGGGCCCGCTCTCCGCGGCGGGGATCGACGTGTACGAGCACGAGCCCGCCGTGCACCCCGGCCTGCTCGATCTTGGCAACGTCGTCCTCCTCCCTCACATCGGCTCCGCGACCCGCGGCACCCGCACCGAAATGGCGATGCTCGCCGCCCGCAACGTGCACGCCGTGCTGGCCGGGCGCCCCCCGGTGACGCCGGTCCCTTTAGCGAGGTGATGCACGCTCGCTCCGGACGCGGCAGCCAAGGATACCTTTTTACACTCAAGTCTACCTGATCCCATGCCGATCATCCGGAACCAGATCGATCCCCA
>JAUJMI010000219.1 GCA_030446945.1 Longimicrobium sp.
GCCGCGTCATCCCCCGCACCGCCACGCGGGTGGAGGCGATGTTGGTCGCCTTGCTGTCGTTGACCCAGAGCACGCCGCCCCGCTCGCCGACCGGCTGCAGGCGGTGCGCGGGCGCCTCGAAGCTGCGTAGCGCGTGCCCGATCTCCTTGGCGTCCGCCCCGGCGAGGCGCGCGGCCAGCGCCGCGGCGAGGGCATTGGCGGCGTTGTGCGGGCCCAGGATCCTGAGCTCGCGCGCGGGGGTCAGCGCTTCCTCGGTCTCGCCGTCCATCCGCAGCGTGAGCCACCCCTCCGGGTCCACGAAGCCGCCGCGCTCTCCGTTCTCCGGCTGCGATGCGACGCGGAAGTAGAAGCGCTCTCCCGGCGCGTCGCCGGGGAGCTGGCGGGCGCGCTCGTCCTCGGCGTTCAGCACCCAGCGGCTGGCGGGCGTGGCGTTGCGAAAGAGGTTCGCCTTGTCCCCGTAGTACGCCTCCACGTCCGGGTACCAGTCCAGGTGGTCGGGCGCCAGGTTGGTCAGCACTCCGATCTCCGGCGCGAACGCGCGGATCATCCCCAGTTGGAACGACGAGGTCTCCACCACCGCGATCCCGGGCTGCGGCTCGCGCAGCGCCAGCTCGCTCAGCGCCGTCCCGATGTTGCCGCCCGCCATCGCGTCGCGCCCCGCGTTGCGCAGGATGTGCTCGATCAGCCCCGTGACCGTCGTCTTCCCGTTGGTCCCCGTGATGCCGATCACCCGCGACTCGAGCTGCTCGTACGCCAGCTCCACCTCGGGGATCACCGGCACGTGCGCGATGGCCGGATCGCGGAGGATCTTGGCGGTCGGCGGGATGCCGGGGGAAAGGACGATGCGCGTGCACGCCGCCAGCTTCGCCACGTCGTGCCCCCCCGTCTCCGCGTCGCCGCCCAGCGCGCGCAGCTCCTCGGCAGCCTTCTGCGCCGCGGGACCGCTGCCGGCATCGCTCGCGTACACCTTCGCTCCGCGTGCCAGCGCCAGCCGCGCCGCGGCCATCCCGCTCCGCGCCAGCCCCAGCACCCCGATCGTCTCCCCCGCGAGCGTGCGGCTCATCGGGGGGCCGGCGACTGAAGTTGCCGCGGTTTCAACCGCCCCGTGAGGTGGTGGATCACCGGATCTTGAGCGTGGCGACGGCGGCGAGGGCGCACATGATGCCCACGATCCAGAAGCGGATGATCACCTTGCTCTCGTGCCATCCGATCTGCTCGAAGTGGTGGTGCAGCGGCGCCATGCGGAAGATGCGCCGGCCCACCCCGCTCCGCTTCTTCGTCCACTTGTAGTAGACCGTCTGCGACATAACCGAGAGCGCCTCCGCCACGAACACCGCACCCACGATGGCCAGGAGGAACTCCGCCTTCAGCAGCACCGCCACCGCCCCCAGCACGCCGCCGATGGCCAGCGAGCCGGTGTCGCCCATGAAGACCTCGGCCGGGTGCGCGTTGAACCAGAGGAAGCCCATGCACCCGCCGGCCAGCGCCACGCAAAAGATCGCCAGCTCCCCCGCGCCCGGCAGGTAGAAGAGGTTCAGGTAGTCCGAGATGTCCACGCGGCCGAAGAGATAGGCAAAGAGCCCAAAAGTCACCGCCGCGATCGCCGAGAGCCCAGCCGCCAGCCCGTCCAGCCCGTCCGTGAGGTTCACCGCGTTGGAGCACCCCACCAGCACGAAGGTCACGAAGAGGATGTAAAACGGCCAGAGGAACTCCAGGTGGATCCCCTTGAAGAAGGGGATCTGCGTCCACGTGGTCGGCACGTCGCTGAGCGGGAACCAGACGAGCATGGCGCCCAGGAGCAGCCCCAGCGAGCCCTGCCCCACGATCTTGTAGCGCCCCTTGAGCCCGTCCGTCCCCTTGCGGGTGATCTTGAGGTAGTCGTCCATGAACCCGATCGCCCCCAACCAGAGGAGCGTCACCAGCGCGATGATGGTGTACGGGTTGTCCAGCCGCGCCCAGAGCAGCGTGGGGATGACGGTGGAGAGCACGATCATCACGCCGCCCATGGTGGGCGTGCCGCGCTTGCCCAGGTGCGTCTGCGGCCCCTCTGTGCGCACGATCTGCCCGAGCTTGAGCATGCGCAGCCGGCCGATGATGGCGGGCCCGAACCAGAAGGCCACCAGGAACGCCGTCACCACGGCCCCCGCGGCGCGGAAGGTGTGGTAGCGGAAGACGTTGAAGCCCGCGTTCCACTCCGAGAGCGGCACCAGCAAGTGGTAGAGCACCGTGTCAGGCCCCGGCGTGTTGGTTGGTCTCGGCCGGCTGGCCGAAGTCCCGCTCGATCAGGGGGATGAACCTCTCCAGCGCCACTCCGCGCGACCCTTTGAGGAGGATCGTCTCGTCTCCTTGCAGCGAGGGGCGGAGCCGGTCGTACGCCTCGATGGGGTCGTCGGCGGCGATCAGCTGGTCTCCCAGGCGGTCGCTCAGCGGTCGGAACGCGGCCACGAAGTCGCCGGTGGCCACCACTCGGTCGATCCCCCGCCCCACCAGCCCGGCGATCTGCTCGGCGGCGCTGGCGTGCAGCGCGTCCGCGTGGTCGCCCAGCTCCCGCATCGTCCCCACCACGGCCACCTTGGCGCCCTCGCTGGGGATGGAGGCCAGCAGCTCGACGGCGGCGCGCAGCGAGGGGGGGTTGGAGTTGTAGCAGTCCGCCAGCACCCCCACGGTGCCCACTCGGCGCCACTCGTTCCTCATCTTTGGTGCCGACATGGCCCCAATTCCGCGCGCCGCATCCGACAGAGGAACCCCGAGCTCGTCGGCTATAGCCAGCGCGAGCAGGGCGTTGCGCACGTTGTGCATCCCGGGGAGCGGCACGTGGACGTCGACGCCGCGGAAGCGCCAGGCCGTGCTTCCGTCCGGCCGCACCTCCACCCCGCCCTCCGGCCGCACGTCGGCCCCGGGGGAGAAGCCCGCCACGCGTACGCTGTCCCGCAGGATGGCGCGGGAGCGCTCCACCAGCTCTGTGGGCTCGTCGGCCACGAAGCCGGTGCCGCCCGGGCGCACGGAGGGGAGAATGGCGAGCTCCTCCTCCAGCACGCCGGCCACGCTCCCGAACCCTTCCAGGTGCTCCTCGCCGATGGAGGTGATCAGCGCCACGTCCGGCTCGGCGATGGCGCCCAGCAGCGCGATCTCCCCCGGCTCGTTGGTCCCCGTCTCGATCACCAGCACCTCCGCGTCTTCCGGCGCGGCGAGGAGGGTGAGCGGGACGCCGACCTGGTTGTTGAGGTTGGCCTCGGTGGCGTGCACCCGGAACTTGGCGCCCAGCGCGGCGCGGAGGAGCTCCTTGGTGGTCGTCTTCCCGTTGCTCCCCGCCACCGCCAGCACCCGGCCGCTCAGCGCGCGGCGCCGGTGGCGGGCCAGGCGGCCCAGGGCGTGGAGCGTGTCGTCCACAAGGTAGAGCCGCATCCCGCTCGGCTGCACGTCCGGCATCCGCGACACCACCGCCGCCGTCGCCCCCGCCTCCGACGCGACGGCGAGGAAGTCGTGGGCGTCGTAGTTGGCCCCGCGCAGCGCCACGAACAGCGACCCCTGCGCGATCTTTCTCGTGTCGGTGGAGATGCCGCTGTACTCGGCCTCGCCCTCGTCGGTCCCGCTGGTCCCCAGTGCGCGCTCCACCTCGGCGGCAGTCCATCGAAATCCGCTCACACCCATTCCATGGTCGCAGACGATGCTCGTTCGGCAAGGATTTCCCGCACCACCACCCGCTCGTCGAACGAACGCTTCTCGCGGCCCACGATCTGGTACGTCTCGTGGCCCTTGCCGGCGAGGAGGATGACGTCCTCTGCGCGGGCTTCAAGCAGCGCCTGCCGGATGGCTTCGCGGCGGTCGGAAACTCGCACGCGGGGTGCACTTCCCATGCCGCGTTCGATGTCGTCCAGGATCTTCTCAGGGTCTTCGCTGCGCGGGTTGTCCGAGGTGACGATGGCGAGGTCCGCCCCCTCCGCCGCGATGCGCCCCATCTCCGGCCGCTTCGAGGGATCGCGGTCGCCGCCGGCGCCGAAAACGACGATCAGGCGCCCGCTGACCAGGGGCCGGACGGCGGCGAGGGCCCGCTCCAGCGCGTCGGGGGTGTGGGCGTAGTCCGCGAGCACCGTGGCGGATGCGGGCGGGCCGCTGATCCGCTCCAGCCGTCCCGGCACCTGGGGGATGACGGAGAGCCCGGTCGCGATCTCCTCCGCGGCCCACCCGAGCGACCAGAGCGTCGCCGCGGCGCCGAGGGCGTTGGAGACGTTGAAGCTGCCGAAGAGGGGGAGGTTCACCTCCGCGCTCGCGTCGGGAAGGACCAGCGTCCACTCCATCCCACCGGGGCCGACGCGCACCCTCTCCGCGCGGACCTCGGCGGGGCGCTCCATCCCGAAGCGGACCACGCGCTCGGCCTCCACCACGTCCCATGCGGGGTCGTCCGCGTTGACTACGGCGGCGGCGCCGTGCTTGAGCAGCGTGAGAAGGCGGAGCTTGGCGGAACGATACTCCTCCATCGTCCCGTGGTAGTCCAGGTGGTCCTGGGTGAGGTTGGTGAAGAGCGCCGCGTCGAAGCGCGCCGCCGCCATCCGCCCCTGGTGCAGCGCGTGCGACGACACCTCCATCGCCACCGCGCGCACGCCGCCGTCCGCGAAGCCGCGCAGCCAGCGCGCCGCCTCGATGGGCCCCGGGGTGGTGAGCCCCTCCGTCGCCGGCACCACCTTTCCGCCCGCGTCCAGCGCGCCCAGCGTGCCGATGTACGCGGTGGGCATGCGGCGGGCGAGCATGTCGCGCAGGATGGCCGCCGTCGTCGTCTTCCCATTCGTCCCGGTCACGCCCACCAGCGTGAGGTCGTTCCAGGGATCGCCCCACAGTTCGGCGGCGGCGTACGATGCCGCCAGCCGCCCGCTGGTGACCTGGATCTGCGGGAAGGCGGCGGCATCGTCGCGCCGCTCCACCGTGGCGCCGGCCGCGCCCTGCGCGGCGACGTCGGCCAGGTAGCGGTGCCCGTCGCCTTCGGTGCCGGCGATGGCGCAAAATAGGTCGCCCGCGCCCACCTTGCGCGAGTCCGCGGAAGCGCTCGCGACCAGGCGCGCCGCGTCGTCCGCGGCGAGGCGCGCGTCGCCCGCGAGGAGGCCCTCGCGCCCGAGTCGCGCTTCGATCTCGCCCAGCGTGGGCATCAGCTCTCCGCCCCCACGACCAGGACGGTCCCGCCGCGCGTCTGCACGGCGCCCGCGGACGGGCGGGTTCCCTCGACCGTGCCCGCGCCCTGCACGCGCACCTGGAAGCCCAGGGCGTGCAGGCGGCGCACGGCATCGCGCAGCGAAAGGCCCGCCAGCTCGGGGACCGGCACCGGCTCGCGCTTGGAAGCCGCGGCCTGCAGGGCGCGCTGGGGGAGCGAGTCGAAGACGTACGTCCCCTCGCCGCCGGAGGAGCGCAGGCGGCGCTGCACCGCCTGCTGCACCGGAGCCGGCTGCGACGGCGTGGCGATGCGCGTGGCGAGGAGTGCGCGGCGGTCCAGCGAGGGCGAGCGGGCCGCCAGGATCGCCTGCAGCGTGGCGCGCGTCACCGGCGCGGCCGTGAGCCCGCCGTAGTAGTCGCCCTGCGGCCGGTCCAGCTTCACAAAGATGACGAGCTGCGGGTCGCGCGCCGGGAAGTAGGAGACGAAGCTGGCGTTGTACTGCCCCGCCTCGTAGCGCCCGTTGGCTCCGGTGCGCCGCGCCGTTCCCGTCTTGCCCGCGACCTCAAAGGTGGAGAGCGCCGCAGCCTTGGCGGAGCCGTCGGAGACCACCGTGATCAGCACCTCGCGCAGCGCGTCCGTCACCGACGCGGGGACGGCGCGGCGCACCACGCGCGGCTCCATCTTCCACCGGGTGCCGCCGTCCGGCCCGCGCGTCTCGCGCAGGAGGTGCGCTTCCATGAGGTTGCCGTGGTTGGCGAGCGCGCCGTCCGCCATCGCCATCTGCACCGGCGTCACCGACACCTCGTAGCCGGTGGCGAGCGAGGCGGCCGTCATCTTGGACCAGCGCGCCGGCCGCGGCAGGCGGCCGCCGGACTCCACCGGGTACTCCACGCCCGTCGGCGTGCCGAAGCCGAAGTCGCGCAGGGTGGCGTACTGCTCCGCTGGCTTCAGCTTCGGCACCAGCTTCACCATGCCGATGTTGCTGGAGACGCGCAGGGCATCGCGCAGCGACAGCATACCGTACGGATGCACGTCGGTGTGGATGCGCCCGTGCGGATCGGCCCAGCGCCCGTTCTCGGCGAAGACCTGGTCGTTGAGCGATGCGTGGCGCCCGGCCAGGAGGTTGGCGACGAAGAAGGGCTTGAGGATGGAGCCGGGCTCGTACGGCTCCACGAACGCCGCCAGCCCGCGCGAGCCCTTGCGCCGCGACACCGCCGCCAGGATCTCCCCCGTGCGCGGCTCGGTGAGCAGGAGGTCGCCGCCGGACGCGTCGGTATTGCGGATCGCCTCGTCCAGCGCCGCGTCCGCGATCTCCTGGAGGTCGAAGTCCACCGTCAGGTACACGTCGCCGCCGTCGCGGGGGGGCGCCACGGGCAGCGACACCGCCGACTCCTTGCGG
>JAUJMI010000220.1 GCA_030446945.1 Longimicrobium sp.
TCTCCTGTTATCGGGAGAGGGGGCAGTCGAGTGTAACGAGACGGGGGTGAGGGCTGCCTCCCCACTACCCAAATCTCCCCACCCCAAACTCCGCCACCGCTCCATCGACCCCCCGCCCCAGCAACGCCTCGCCGACCACCTCGCCCGTGAGAGGCGCCAGCAGGATGCCGTTGCGGAAGTGCCCCGTCGCGTAGTGCAGACCCGCGACGTGCGGGTCGGGTCCCAGGACCGGGAAGCCGTCGGGGGTCCCCGGCCGCAGCCCCGCCCACGTCTCCACCACCGCCGCGTCCGCAAGCGAGGGCGCGATCTCGACGGCGCCCGCCAGCAGCCCGAGCAGTCCGCGGGGAGTGACGGCCTTGCGGAAGCCAAGGTGCTCGACCGTCGCGCCGGCCAGCACGCGCCCCTCGGAGCGGGGCACCAGGTAGCAGCGCGGCGAGTCGATCACGTGGCGAAAGAGCGGGGGGATCGACTCCAGCGCCAGGATCTGGCCGTGCACCGGCTCCACTGGGAGAGGGCGGGGAAGGCCCTCCATCCGCCCCGCCCAGCTCCCCCCCGCCAGCACCACCGCCCCCGCCTCCATCCGCTCGCCGCCGGCCAGCAGCACCCCCGCGGCTCGATCGCCCTCGCGCAGCAGGGCAACGGCGTCGGCGCCCAGGCGGAAGTCGACGCCGGCGCGCGCGGCGGCGCCCCAGAGCGCGCGGCCGAGGGCGCGGTTGTCCGCCTGGTGGTCGCCGGGGAAGCGCAGCGCCCAGCGCGTGGCGGGCGACACCGCCGGCTCCAGCGTGCGCACCGCATCCGCGCCCAGTCGCTCCACCGCCAGTCCCGCCGCCGACTGCCAGGCGAAGCGGTGCTCCAGCTCCACCTCGTCCTCTTCGCGCAGCGCCAGGTACAGCGTTCCCGCGTCGCCGTAGCCGACGTCGATGCCCGTCTCCTCCGCGAGGGCGGCGGCGAAGGCGGGGTACATGGCGCGGGCGCGGAGGAGGAGGTCCAGGAAGGGCCCCGGCGCTTCGGCCTCGGCGAGCGGCGAGAGCATGCCGGCGGCGGCGTGCGAGGCCTCCATCCCGGGGGTGGCGCGCTCGACTACCACGACATGAAGCCCGCCGCGCGCCGCGTGGCGGGCGACGGCGCACCCGATCACCCCCCCGCCTACGACGACGACGTCCGCCTTCACCCCGCCGCGGCCCCCGTCAGAAAGAGCTCGAACAGGCGCACGGTCGCTTCCACGTCTGCCGGGTCCACCGCCTCAAACGGGGAGTGCGAGTAGCGGATGGGCGGCGCCACCAGCAGCGCCTCCATCCCCTGCCGCACCAGGTGCGCGCCGTCGGACGAGTAGTGGAAGAGCACCATTTCCTGGATGGGGATCCCGTTCCGCCCGGCCACCTCGCGCATCGCGTGGATGAGGCGGCGCGAGTAGTGGACCGAGGAGTCGCGGTGCACCAGCGTCGGCCCGCCGCCGAGGCGCACGGGGATGTGCTCGGCTGAGGTGGTGGGGATGTCGCCCGCCAGCCCGTTGTCGATCACGAAGCCGATGTCGAAGGCGCGCCCGTCGCGCGCCAGCGACGACGCGCCCAGCATCCCGATCTCCTCCTGCACCGTGAGCGCGAGCGTCACGTCGAAGCGCGTCGGGTGGGACGTCAGCCGGCGCGCCAGCTCCACCAGCACCGCCACGCCCAGCCGATCGTCCATCGCCTTCCCCACCAGCAGGCGGCCGAGCTTGCGCGGCGGCGAGTCCCACACCATGCGCGTGCCGATGCGGATGCCGCGCTCGTCGCACTCGCGCGCGGAGAGACCCACGTCCACGAACAGGTCGTCCCACCCCAGGCGGGGGCGGTCCTTTTGCTCCGTGGTCATGGCGTGGCCGGTGGTGGTCGCCACGACGCCGGGGAGCTCGCCGCCGTCGGCCAGCACCCGCAACGGCGCGCCGATGAAGTAGGGGAAGGAAAAGACGTCGCGCTCGCCGGGAAGGACGCGCAGGAAGCCGTCCTGGGTGATGGAGCGCACGATCAGCGACAGCTCGTCCGCGTGCGCCGCCAGCAGCACGCGCGGGCCGGGGCCGGGGATGTGGAGGAAGAGGTTCCCCACCGCCGACTGCGTCACCTCGCCCCGGGCGCGCCACTCGCGCGCCACCCACTCCAGCACCGCGTCTTCCTGTCCGGTGGGGCCGGGGAGGAGGGAGAGGGTGCGGATCAGCTTCTCCATGCCCTCCGCGCGCGTGCGCGGGCGAGCCGGGCGCGGCGCGGCGGCCGGGGCGTACGTGGGTTCGTGGCGTGCGTCCCGCCCGCCGAGGTCGTTGCTCATCCTGTTCTCCCGTTGTCCCCGCCCTGCGCCATGTACCGCCGCGACAGCTCCACGTAGTGCGCCGCGCTGTTTGTGACCCAGCGCAGCGACTCGCCCGCGAGCTCCTTCTTGACCACGGCCGGCGTCCCCGCCGCCAGGTGCCGCGCGGGGATCTCGGCGCCGCTCCCCACCACCGCGCCCGCCGCGACCAGCGCCGCCGGGCCCACGACGGCGCGCTGCAGGACGACGGCGTTCATCCCGATCAGCGCCCCGTCGCCCACCGTGCAGCTTTCCAGGATGGCGCCGTGCCCCACCGTCACGTCGGCGCCGATGAGGGTGGCGCCCTGCCGGCTCACGTGCACCACGCAGTTGTCCTGGATGCTGGTGCGCGCCCCCACGCGGATCTCGTGGTCCGGCTCGTCGCCGCGGATGACGGCGCCGAACCAGATGCTCGCCTCCTCCCCGACCGTCACGTTGCCGATCACCGTGGCGGTGGGTGCCACGAAGGCGCTCGGGTGGATGCGCGGGTGGATCCCCGCGAAGGGTAAGATCGTCGCCATCAATCGCTCCCCAGGACGTCCGCCAGCCGCGCGGCGTCCACGTTGCTCCCGCTCAGGATCACCGCCGCCGGACCCGCGACGTCGCCGATGGCGCCTTCACGCAACGCCGCCACGCCCACCGCGGCCGAACCCTCGGCCACCACTCCTTCCTCCACGAACAGCCAGCGCATCGCGCGGCGCACGGCGTCCTCCCTCACCAGCACCACCTCGTCCACCACGCGGCGGGCCAGCTCCAGGCTGCGCGCGTCGGTTTCGCCGGAGAGCCCTTCACACAACGTCGCACCCTGGGGCGGGCAGCACAGCGACCCGGCGGCAAGCGAGGCGTGCATCGCCGCGGTCTGGTGCGTCTGCACCCCCACCACGCGCGCTTCGGGCGCCAGGGCGCGCGCGACGATCCCCGTGCCGTTCACCAGCCCCCCGCCGCCCACCGGCACCACCAGCGTCTGGACCTCGGGAAGATCGCGCAAGATCTCCAGCGCCACGGTCGCCTGGCCGGCCACCGTCATCGGGTCGCTGTACGCGTGCGCGAAAGCGGCGCCGGTTTCCGCGGCGTGCGCCTCGGCGGCGGCGTGGGCCTCGTCGTAGCCGCCCTCCACCAGCACCAGCTCCGCGCCGAAGCGGGCGATGCGCCGCCGCTTGGTCTCCGGCGCGCCGGCCGGAACGAAGACGAGCGCGCGGGCCCCCAGCAGCCGCGCCGACAGCGCCACCCCCTGCCCGTGGTTCCCCGCGGAAGCCGTCACCAGCCCGCGCGCCCGCACCTCGGGCGCGAGCGTCGCCACGCGGTTGTATGCGCCGCGCAGCTTGAAGGAGCCGGTGCGCTGCATCCCCTCCAGCTTGAGAAACACCTCGGCCTCGCCCGAGAGCCCGTCGCAGCGTTCCAGCGGGGTGCGCCGCGCGATCCCCTCCAGCCTGCGCGCCGCGGCAAGCACGTCGGCCATCACCGGCGCCGCATCGGACGAAGTGGTCACGGCAACGGGCGCGCCGCGGGGATGCGGGAGCGGGTCACGGCAGCGCGAACGCGGTGGACTGCTGGATGGGATGGTTGGTCGAGGTCAGGTACGCCACCGCCGACAGCCGCCGCCCGCGCGGCCCGGGTCCGGGACGCCACACCTCCGTGTAGCTGCGCGTCTCCCCCGCACCCAGCGACACCGACATCCCCGCCTGGACGAAGGAGCGGTCCGCCGACCAGCGCCACACCTCGCGCGTGCCCTCGCGCACGGCGAAGTCGTGCGTCATCCCGCTGGAGAAGGCGAGGCGCACCGGCGCGGCGGTGGGGTTGGTGAGCTGCAGGGAGAAGCGGACGCTGTCCCCCGCCGGCTCCACCTGGAACGTGGAGACCAGCGGGCCCGTGTAGCGGCTCGCCTCCAGCGGCGGTCCGGAGGGGGCCGGACCCGCGGCGGGGCGGCACGCGCCGGCGCCCGCGGCGAGCGCGAGGAGCAGGGCGGGGAAGATGCGGCGCATGGGCGGCCGGGGGGCTGGAGTGGGCCGGGCGTCCACCGGGGGTCGCGGCGGCTTTGGCTCGGCGCCGCAACGAGTTCCGCGGGGCCGGCGGGGCAAGATAGACGCACCCGTTCCGGGGCGTCAAGCAAGGGTTCCGCCCGGGTGGAAGAGAGCTTGCGAAAAATTTCACAAGCACCCATCTTCGTGCTTGCGAAAAATTTCACAAGCTCCTATATTGGCCGCGCCGATCACCCTTGAGAGGATTGGAGCACAGTGGACGAGCCACGCCGCACCCCCCCGAACGCAGGCAAGTCCAAGGCCCCCGGGGCCGCGGACATGGCCGGCATCGGGGTGCAGTTCGTCGCGGTGCTGCTGGTGTTCCTCTTCCTGGGGAAGTGGCTGGACGAGCGGCTGGGCACGTCTCCGTGGCTCCTGATGATCGGAGTGTTCCTCGGGTTCGGGCTCAGCCTGCTGTACATCTACCGGCGGCTGTCCGTCGACCCCAAGGACCCGCGCAAGGGGGGCAAGTGAAGTCCTCCTGGGTACTTCCCGCGGCAGTGCTGGCGATCGGCGCCCTCGTGTACGCGGGCGGCGTGGCACTTGCTGGCCCCGGCGCGCGCACGGGGGTGGCGGTGGGAGTGGCGATCGCGTGCGTCTTCCAGCTCTTCTTTCTCCTGGTGGCCCGCGTGGTCTTCCCGGGAAAGCAGCTGGCGGCGTACGGGGTGGGGATGTTGGGGCGGCTGATCCTGGTGGTGGCGGCGGCGCTGGTGCTGGTGCCGGCCGCGCGCCTTCCGGCCGCTCCCACGCTGTTCGCGCTGGTGACCGTGCTGTTCGCAACCACACTGCTCGAGCCGGTGGCCCTGGCCACCGGCACACGGACGAAGGGCTGAATGTTCGCACGCATCGCACTCCTCCTGGCCCTCGCGGGTGCCTCCACGGCCGCCGCGCACGCCCAGGACCATGGAACGCCCCCGGCCGCGGCGCAGCACGGAGCCGCCGGCCAGGGCCCCGTCGTACACCCGTCTTCGCCCGCGGGGCACGCGGCCGAGGTGATGAGCCCGAGCCACGAGCAGGGCGGGGCGGGCCACGGCGCCGAGGCCGCGCACGGTGAGGGAGAGGGGATCGACTTCCTCCACCACATCCTCGACGCGCGCGAGATCGAGCTTCCCGGCATGGCGCTGCACCTCCCCGCCGCGGGGACGTTCAAGGTGGGCCCGTTCGACCTGACCCCCACCAAGCACCTCGTCTTCCTGGTGCTCGCCGGCCTGCTGACGATGCTGGTGCTCCTGTACGGCGGGGCGCGGGCGGGTGGCGCGGAGCGCGGGATGGCCGGCGGGCGGCGCTACACCATGGAGGAGGCGATGGTCCTGTTCATCCGCAACGAAGTGGTGAAGCCGAACATCGGCCACGGCTACGACAGGTACGCGCCGTTCATCGTCACGCTCTTCTTCTTCATCCTGTTCAACAACCTGCTGGGGCTGATCCCGTACGGCTCCACCGCCACCGCCAACATCTCGGTCACGGCCGGGCTGGCGATCATGGCCTTCCTGGCCACCGAGGTGGGCGGGATGCGGGCGCTGGGCTTCAAGGGCTACATGTCGACCATCCTGTTCGTGCCCAAGGGGATGCACCCCGTGGCGGCGTGGGCGATGGCGATCGCGCTGGCGCCCATCGAGCTGCTGGGCAAGTTCACCAAGCCCTTCTCGCTCGCCGTCCGTCTGATGGCCAACATGACGGCCGGCCACATCGTGCTGCTGGCGCTGATCTCCCTGATCTTCGTATTCGGGAGCTTCGTCCTGGCCGCCGCGCCGGTGCTGATGGCGACCGCGATCTTCTTCCTGGAGATCTTTGTCGGGTTCCTCCAGGCCTTCATCTTCGCGATGCTGACGAGCGTGTTCATCGGGCTGATGCAGCATGCGCATTGACGGAAGTGCGTAAGTGCGTGAGTGCGCCGGGACGACAAACGCACTGACGCACTCACGCACCAGCAGTTCGGGAGACGCGGCCTGCTCCCAAGCATGACCCCAGGCCGCCGGCGGGGACCGCTCACCCCCGTCGTACAGTACCCGGGCATGGGCCCCCGGGGAGGGCGCGCGGCAGCGATGCCGGCTGGCGTCCACCGGCCGAAAGGACCGGATGAGCGGAGCCCGACACGGAACATCCCAAGATCCCTGGAGGGGATTCTCATGATGATGATGCAGGTGGCGGTCGAGACCGCCAACGCGCTCAGC
>JAUJMI010000221.1 GCA_030446945.1 Longimicrobium sp.
GGGGCGCGTGCGGGTGGCGGAGAAGGTGGACGGCGTGTGGCGCGTCAACGCGTGGGTCAAGGAGGCGATCCTCCTCTACTTCGCGCTGCGCCCGCTGGAGCCGATGGAGGCCGGTGACCTGCGCTTCTTCGACAAGATCCGCACCAAGACCGACCTGCAGGCGCAGGGGATCCGCGTGGTGCCGCCGGGGGTGGCCCGCTACGGATCGTTCCTGGAGCCTGGGTGCGTGGTGATGCCCGGCTACGTCAACATCGGCGCGTACGTCGGCGCGGGGACCATGGTGGACACCTGGGCCACCGTCGGCTCGTGCGCGCAGATCGGCGCGGGGGTGCACCTCTCCGGCGGCGTGGGGATCGGTGGGGTGCTGGAGCCGCCCGGCGCCGCGCCAGTCATCATCGAGGACGGCGCCTTCATCGGCTCGCGCTCCATCGTGGTGGAGGGGGTGGTGGTGGAGGAGGAGGCGGTGCTGGGCGCCAACGTGGTGCTGACCGCGTCCACCCCCATCGTGGACGTCACCGGAAGCGAGCCGGTCATCACCAGGGGCCGCGTCGCCGCCCGCTCCGTCCTGATCCCCGGCACGCTGCCCAAGGAGTTCCCGGCCGGCACCTTTTACGTCCCCTGCGCCCTCCGCATCGGCGAGCGCAAGCCGTCCACTGACAAGAAGACGTCGCTGAACGACGTGCTGAGGACGTTCGACGTCCAGGTTTGAAAAGGAAGTGCGTGCGTGCGTTTGGACTCGCAGCGCACGAACGCACGAACGCACCAGCTCCGCAACCAGAAGCCGATCCGAAAACGTGACCCAACCACGGACCACCGCAGGCACCGATCCCGAATCCATCCGCCAGGAGCTCTCCGAGCGCACGCTGGCGCTCTGCAAGATCCCGAGCGAGACGGGGCAGGAGGCGCTGATCTCCGAATGGGTGGAGGGGCAGTGTTCGGCCTTCGCGGGGCCGGAGTCGGTGAAGAGGATCGGCAATTCGCTGGTCTGCGATCCGCTGGGCGCCCAGGGGGCGCCGGGGCTGCCGGTGGTGGCGCTGGTGGGGCACCTGGACACGGTGAAGTGCGCCGAGGACCAGGCGCACGAGATCCGCGACGGGCGCGTGTACGGCTGCGGCGCCACCGACATGAAGGCGGGCATCGCGGTGATGCTCGCGCTGCTGGAGCGGTGGAACGAGCTGGAGGGCTCGCGCCCCGTCTGGATCTTCTACGACGGCGAGGAGGGGCCCAGCGAGGGGAACGGCCTGGAGGCGGTGCTCACCTGGCCGGAGCTCCCCGCCATCGACTTCGCCTTCATCCTGGAGCCCACCGACCGCGCGCTGCAGCCCGGCTGCATGGGCGTCCTCCACGCCAGCGTCACCGTGCCGGGCGTGCGGGCCCACAGCGCCCGCCCCTGGCAGGGCGAGAACGCCATCTACCGCGCCATCCCGCTCCTGGACAAGTTCGCGAAGTTCGAGCGCCGCTGCATCACCTTCGGCGCGCTCGACTTCTACGAGGTGATCGTGGTGACGCAGGCATCCACCGCCAACTCCAAGAACGTGGTGCCGGACGCGCTGGTGCTCAACGTCAACTTCCGCTTCGCCCCCGGCAACACCGCCGAGAACGCCGAGCGCGAGCTGCGCGAGATCGTGGGCGGCGCGGCCACGGTGGAGCTCATCGACGCCGCGCCCTCCGGCGAGGTGCACGCGGACGACCCGCTGATCCGCGAGTGGCGGGACAAGCTGGCGCTCGACATCCAGCCCAAGCAGGCGTGGACCGACGTTGCCCGCTTCACCGCGCACGGCATCCCCGCCGTCAACTTCGGCCCCGGCGAGACGTCGCAGGCACACCAGGCCAACGAATGGTGCTCCATCGGCTCGCTGGAGCACTGCTTCTCCGCCCTGTACCGGTTCTTTCGCCCTTGAACCCCACCATGGAGCGGATCACGCCCTCGCTGATCCGCGCCCTCCACGCCCGCAAGCGCCCCGGCGACATCGACCTGGGGCTGGGCGAGCCCGTGCTGCGCCCCGACATGGGCCTCTTCGAGGCCGCCCTGGAGCGCGTCCGCCTCCACGGCGCGCCCTACTCCCCCAACGGCGGCTTCACCGAGCTGCGCGACGCGATCGCGCTGCACCACGGCTTTCCGGGGCGCACCGCCGCCGCCAACGTGTGCACCACAGTGGGCTCGGAGGAGGCCCTCTTCCTCGCGATCAAGACGACGCTGGATCCGGCGCGCGACGAGGTGCTGATCGTGGAGCCGTGCTACCTCGCCTACCCCAAGCTGTGCATCCTGGAGGGGATCCGCCATCGCACCGCCGCCCTCTCGCCCGACGACGGCTTCGCGCCGCGGGCCGCGCCGGTGCTGGAGGCGCTGGGCCCGGGCACGCGCATGGTCATCCTCAACTCGCCCTGCAACCCGACCGCGCGCGTGTGGCCGGAGGCGGAGCTGCGCGCGCTGGCCGCGGGGCTCACGGCGCGCCCCGGCCCGCCCGTGTACGTGCTGATCGACGAGGTGTACCGCGAGCTCTACTACGGGCCGGAGCCGCCGGCCTCCATGGCGATGCTGTATCCGCACACGCTCACCGTGGGCTCGCTCTCCAAAAGCAACGCGCTGACCGGGATGCGCTCGGGGTGGCTGATCGCGGACGCGCCCGTGATCGCGAACGCCATCAAGGTGCACGGGCTGGTGAACACGGCCTCCAGCACTTTCAGCCAGTGGGTGGCGATGGAGGCGTTCGCGCGGCCGGGCTCCCTCGCGGCGCACCGGCCGCTCTACGCCGAACGCCGCCGCGCGCTCCTGGCCCTGGCGGAGCGCCACGGCATCCGGCTGGTGCCGCCGGAGGGCGCGTTCTACGCCTTCATCCGCCTCCCCCCGCACCTCGCCGCCGACTCGATGGCCGCGGCGGAGCGCCTGCTGGACGAGCACCGCGTGGTCGCCGTCCCCGGCACCGCCTTCGGCCCCAGCGCCGAGGGCTGGCTGCGCATCTCGTGGGTGCCGGAGGAGGCCACGCTGGCCGAAGGGATGGCGCGGATGGCCGCTTTCTTCGCTAGCGCGTAATTGGCGCCGGGTACGCCGAAATCCGGTTTCTCGTCACGGAACTTGCCGCTCACGGGAACACGCTCCGCCCTGTGATCGTTCTGGCGGAGGCCCGCAACGCGCGAGAAGAGCGGCACTATCCTCTTGGCACACCGCTACCGTACGCCCATCCTTTCCAGGGAACTTACCGTTCGAGCAGGGCGCCGAGATCGACCTGGCCAGCGAGGATTCATGGAGGGCGGAGGTGCGCCGCCGCGTAGAAGAGCTCCGTTCCGGCGCGGTTCCGTCGATCCTGGCGAGCAGGCGTTCAGGGAGATCGACGAGCTGCTCCGCTAGCGGGTTCTAGCGGAGCGCTCGCGCTCCGAACGGGGCAGAGCGGGCACGATCGAAGGACAGCCCCTTGCGCATTGCGCCCGGCGCCCCCGAGCTTGGGGAGGCCGGGCTTTTCCGTGCCGTGAACCGTCTTCGACCCCGCTCCGCCATGCGCATCGCAGCCGCACTGCTGGCCTGTCTCCTCGCGCTCCCGGGCGCCGCACGGGCGCAGGAGACCACGCCCCCCACCCGCGCAGACACCCTGCGCGGCACCATCACCCCGCAGCGGGCGTGGTGGGACGTCTCCTTTTACGACCTGGACGTGCGCATCGACCCGGCGGCGCAGAGCATCCGCGGGAGCACGGCGACCACGTACCGCGTGCTGCAGCCCGCGCGGGAGATGCAGATCGACCTGCAGATGCCGCTGGAGGTGGACAGCATGCTTCAGGACGGGCGCAGGCTGGCGTACCGCCGCGAGGGGAACGCCTTCTTCGTGACGCTCCAGTCGCCGCAGCGGGTGGGGGAGCGGAAGACGATCGCCGTGCACTACCATGGGACGCCGCGCGCCGCCCGCAACGCGCCCTGGGACGGCGGGTTCGTGTGGGGGCAGGACAGCACCGGCGCGCCCTGGGTGGCCACAGCGGTGCAGGGGCTGGGCGCCAGCGCATGGTGGCCGAACAAGGACACGCAGGCCGACGAGCCAGACAGCCAGCGCGTCGCCATCACCGTGCCCGACCCGATGGTGAACGTCTCCAACGGCCGGCTGCGCGGCACCCGCAAGAACGACGACGGCACCACGACGTACGAGTGGTTCGTGTCGAACCCGATCAACAACTACGACGTGGCGGTGAACGCGGGGAGCTACACGCACTTCAGCGACACGTACCAGGGGGAGAAGGGAACGCTCACGCTGGACTTCTGGCCGCTGGCGTACCACGAGGCCGCCGCGCGGCGGCAGTTCGCCCAGGTAAAGCCGATGCTCGCCTGCTTCGAGCGATGGTTCGGGCCGTTCCCCTGGTACGAGGACGGCTTCAAGCTTGTGGAGACGCCGCACCTGGGGATGGAGCACCAGAGCGCGATCGCCTACGGCAACCACTACCAGAACGGCTACCGCGGGCGCGACCTGTCGCAGACGGGCGAGGGGCTGGACTGGGACTTCATCATCGTGCACGAGAGCGGGCACGAGTGGTTCGGCAACAATATCACCACCCGCGACATCGCGGACATGTGGGTGCACGAGGGATTCACCAACTACTCCGAAGGGCTGTACGTGGAGTGCCTGCGCGGAAAGGAGGCCGGCGCCCGCTACACGGTGGGGCTGCGCAAGAACATCCGGAACGACCGTCCCATCGTGGGCCGCTACGGCATCAACGAGGAAGGGTCGAGCGACATGTACTACAAGGGCGCCAACATGCTCCACACCATCCGCCAGGTGATCGCGGACGATGAGAAGTGGCGCGGCATCCTGCGCGGGCTGAACTCCACCTTCCGCCACCAGACCGTCACCGGCGAGCAGGTGCAGCGCTACATCAGCCACCAGGCCGGCATAGACCTGTCGCGCGTCTTCCAGCAGTACCTGACCACCACCAGGATCCCGGTGCTGGAGTACCGGGTGCGCGACGGGCAGCTCGGCTACCGCTGGGCCAACGTCGTGCCGGGCTTCGCGATGCCGGTGCGCGTGTCGGTGCAGGGAGGGCCGATCCAGACGCTGCGGCCCACCGAGCGGTGGCAGTCGATGCCGTTGAGGACGCGCGGCGACCTGCGGCTACGGGTGGACGAGAACTTCTACGTGGAGTCGCGCCCGGCGGCCCGCTAGGACGATGGACGTGTCGGCGCTGGACGAATTCGAGCGTGGGCTGCGGGCGCGGATCGGCTCCCCCGCGTTCGTGCGCCCCTTTGTTTGCGAGGGCTCGCCGCTGGAGTGCCGCGCTCTCATCGTCGGCTCCAACCCGGCGACGGCGCTGGAGCTGGACTACTGGAGCTTCTGGGAGCGCGGGTACGGCTTCCACCGCACGATCTGGGCGGAGGCGTCGCGCGCGCAGAGGCGGCAGGCGGGGAAGGCGGAGATCACCCCCACGCGGCGGATGCTGGGGCGGATCATCAGGGAAGCCACGCCGGTCCGCTGCCTGGATACCAACGTCTTCTCCACCCCCACCCCCGCAGAGCGCGACCTCCGGCCCAGGCTGCGCCGCACCGACGTGTTCGACTTCGTTCTGAACGCCGTGCGCCCGGCCGCCCTCCTGGCCCACGGCAAGGAAGCGGCGGATCACCTGCGCCGCCTGCTCGGCGTCGATCAGCTTTCCCGTGAGCGATTCGAGCCCGTCCCGGCCTCGTGGGGGAGCATGCGTGTGATGGCCGTCCGCCACCTCTCGCGCGGGTGGTCGTACGCGCAGGCGGAGGCGCTGGGGCGTGCCTTGCGGGAGGCTGCGGAGCCGGCATCGCAATGATCTCACATAGAGGCACAGAGAGACAGAGAAAGAACAGCAAAAGATTTTCTCCGCGGCTGGTGGTCCCCTCTGTGCCCTCGGTGTGAGGCTGTTCGTGCGGCGCGCTTTTTTCGTCTGGACCTCGCGAATGCACCCCGAACGCGAGGCATACCGATGGCGTCCCGCATCCCCCGTCCCGAGCTTCCGCCCGACCCGATCCGCGACCGCCTCAAGGAGGTGAGGCTCGGTTTGCTGCGGCTCCACAAGGCGCTGATCGACGCCGAGCGCGGCGAGATCGAGCGGCGCAGCGGCCCCATGTCCAGCGGGCACTTCCTACAGATGCTGATCCAGGACGAGGCGTTCGCGTGGCTGCGGCCCTTCTCCGAGCTGATCGTGCAGATGGACGAGGCGTTCGCCACCCGCGAGCCGATCCCGGAGGAGAACGCACGGGCGTACGTGCGGCAGGTGGTCGCGCTGCTGGCCTCCGCGCCGCCGGCCGCGCACCGGCTGCACGAGCTGCGGCGCCGCGAGGGGAGCGTGCTGGGCGCACACCAGGAGCTCACCCGCCGCATCGCCGCCTTTCCTTCCGGCGCCGAGTAGCCGCGGCGGAACGCCAGACCGGCGGCGGGGTCTAACGGCGCCAGGGCCGCGCGCGCGGCAGCGGTCCGGGACTCACCCCGGTTCACCCCTCTGAGGAACGCTATGAATTCCGTCCGTCTGCTCGGCGCCGTGGCGCTTT
>JAUJMI010000018.1 GCA_030446945.1 Longimicrobium sp.
GGACGCGCTGCGCGAAAGGCCCCGCCGCATCGCGGAGCTCGCGCGCCTCACAGGGGCGACCTACGCCGGCAGTCACGCGGCTGTACGCGCGCGGGCTCGCGGAACCGGTGCGCTCGGGAGCGAAAAGCGCCGTCGCCCTTCCAGACAGGATCGCGGCGTGGCTGGATGCGTACCCAGCCGCGATCAGCGAGCAGAGCCGGACTGCCGAAGGCGCCTGAGACAGCCGGTCCGCTACTACTCCGCCGGAAGCCGCAGCGTAAAGGTGCTCCCCTCACCGGGCACGCTGGCCACGTCCAGCTCGCCGCCCATGGCGCGGGCGAGATCGCGGCTGATGGCAAGGCCCAGGCCCACACCCTCGCGCGGGTTGCTGAGGCGGCGGTCCACCTGGATGAACGGCTCGAAGATGGTCTGCTGCTTCTCCGGCGCAATGCCGGGCCCGTTGTCGCGCACGCGGATCGCCACGCGCGCGCCATCCGCATCGCAGCCGAGCCTGATCCACCCGCCCGCTGGGGTGAACTTGATGGCGTTCGCCACGAGGTTGAGCACGATCTGACGCGCGCGCTCCCGGTCCGCCAGCAGGCGCAGCGAGGGGTCGCACGGCTCCACGGAAAGGTCGATCCGCTTCGCCTGGGAGAGAGGGGCCACGAGCGGCACGACGCTGGTGAGGATTTCGTCCGCGGCGAGCGGCCGCACGTCCAGCTCGATCTGCCCCGCCTCCACCTTGGCGAAGGCGAGCACGTCGTTGATCAGCGTGAGGAGGTGCTGCTGGCTCGCCTTCACCCGCGCGAGCGCCTCCTTCTGCGCCGGCGTCACCGAGCCGTGGATTCCCATGTCCACCAGATCCACGTAGCCGCCGATGGCGTTGAGCGGCGTGCGCAGCTCGTGGCTCATGGAGGCCAGGAAGTCCGCCTTGGCGCGGTTGGCCGTCTCCGCCTCCGCGCGCGCGGCCTCCGACTCGGCGCGCGCCCGCTCGCTCTCCCGCAGCAGCCGCTCCACCTCGCGCCGGGCCAGGACCTGGTCCGTCACGTCGGTGCCGTGCGCGATGATGCCGGAGCGCGTGCCGTCGGCCTCCAGCAGCGGGATGTAGGAGAAGTCCAGGTACCTCTCCTCGGGCGCGCCGCCGGGCGAGCGGGCGAGCTGGATGGGGATCTCGCGCCCCACGTGAGGCTCGCCGCTCTCCAGCACGTGGTCGAGCAGCGCCACGAACCCCTGCTCCACGACCTCCGGGAGCGCCTCGCGCACCGGCTTCCCTAGCAGCTCCCGGTGCCCGACGACGCGGTAGTAGGCGTCGTTGGCCAGCTCGAAGACGTGATCGGGGCCGCGCACCACCGCCAGGAACGCGGGAGCCCGCTGGAAGACGTACTCCAGCCGCGCGCGCTCCACCCGCAGCTCCTCGAAGAGGCGGTCGCGCTCCGCCTGCAGCGCGCGGGCGTGCATCTGGCGCGTGGTCTCGAAGCAATTGATCAGCGCCGCGCCGACCTCGCCCGACTCCACCACGACGGGGCTGTACGAGAAGGTGAAGTACGCCTCTTCGAGCGAGCCGTGGCGCTCCACGCGCAGGAGCAGGTCCTCGAAGTACACGGTCTCACCCTGGAAGACGCGCTCGAAGAGGGGCGCGATTTCGCCGCTTACCTCCGCCCAGCTCCACAGCACCGATCGGCCGAGCCCCGCCGGGTGCTTGTCGCCCATGATGACGCGGTAGCTGTCGTTGTAGATCTGGAGCAGATCCGGGCCCCAGCACAGGTTCATAGCGATCCCCTGCCGCAGCACCAGCCCCGCCGCCGTCCTCAGGCTCTCCGGCCACTCCTCTACGGGGCCCAGCGGGGACGCCGCCCAGTCCTTGCCGCGGCAAAGCGCCCCCATCTCGCCCGCGGCGGGAAAGAGCGTCTCCTGGATCCGTTCGCGTGGTGTGGCCGGCCTGGGAGAGTGCATGTGCGTGATGTGGATGATCGTCCTGGCGAAAATTTCGGGCCGGACACCACCGCACAAAGCTCGCCTTCGCGGGCCCAGCCGCAGACATATCGCGGCCCCACGACCGAAACCCCGCCATCTGACGCGCACCAATGGCTGAGGTCCGGCGGACAAGCTCCGACAGCCCCCCTGTCCGATGGTGCCATTGTGCGGTTCGGGTTATCTTCGCTCCGCCACTCTGTACAGCTCCGGCACGGGTACAACCTTCAACCGGCCGGGCTGATCCCGAGGACTCGCCCAAGAACCGCGGCGGAGGACCCGTGTGGACGAAGAGTACCCTCCCCATCGCCCCGCACGACGGGCTTGACGTCCCTGAAGTCGGCGAGTGGGGAGCCGAGAAGTACCTCCGCGTTTGGATGTACGATGAGATCTTCACCACCTCCATGAAGGGAAAAAAGGAGCGGGTGTACGTGGATCTCTTCGCCGGAGCGGGACACGCGCGTCTGAAGGACTCGGGACGAACGGTACTGAGCTCCGCGATGCTCGCGCTTCACATCCCCTATCGCTTCGACCGCTACGTCCTGTGCGAGGCCAACCCCACGCGGATGGCGGCACTGCGTGAGCGGGTGCGACGCGCGGCACCGGATGCCCACGTCGTCTTCCTTGAAGGAGACGCCAACCGGATCGCGCAGCGCATCGTCCGCGAGATCCCGCCCGAAGCGCTCGCCTTCTGCTTCGTGGCTCCGTTCGGCACAAACATCCGCCTGAACACCATCCGAGTGCTGGCCGCGAGGAGAATCGATCTTCTGATCCTGCTGGCGCTGGGCATGGATGCGAACCGCAATAAGGAGATCTACAAGTCGGAGGAGTCGACTCGTCTGGACGATTTCCTGGGAGATCCCGCGTGGCGTGAGAGGTGGGCCGCTGAAGAGAAACAAGGCGGACGTTTCCAGCGGTTCCTTGCGCGGGAATACGCCGGCGCGATGCGCGCGCTCGGCTACCTGGAAACCGCGTTGGACGAGATGCACCCGGTCAAAGATCGCGGGCGGCCTGCTCTACCACCTTGCTTTCTTCAGCGAATCGGAGCTGGCGCCAAAGTTTTGGCACGAAGTGCGAAAGTACACCAACGAGCAAGCGGAGCTGGGACTCTAACGGCCAGCGAGAGCAGGCAACCCATCGTATGTCCGGCCATCGAGAACGCGACCCCTGGCCTTCGGCGTACGCCCCCCCCACTGCTTGAAGAAGAAGGCGGTACGGGCGGCCTCGCACTGGTCCCGGATCTCCAGCGGCCAATGCGGCTCCATGGGACGGAAGCCGATGCCGCTCTCCCCACCGACGATGACCCAACTGATGCCGTCTAGCTCCAGTTGCAGCGGCCCCAGGAGCGGCTCACACGAAAGGAAGCGGATCGCGGCGGGAACCTCCCGGAGCTGGTCCACGCGGTAGACCACGTCCTGACTCTCGACCGATGTCCCCATCCAGATGTGCGCCGGGATCTCGCCGCGCGGGAAAAGGTCCTGGTTCATCCGAAAGAACCGGGCAGCACGGGACGGACGTTTCGTCAGGACCTGGAACGTGTGCCAGTCGGCCGTCAGCATCACCTCGAAGATCCTCCGCGCGAACGCGTCGGGAACGTCGGCGTGGAAAACGTCGGACATCGAGTTGACGAAGATCACCCTTGAACGGCGCCAGCGCAGTGGCTGGTCCAGGCGGTCTTCCCAGAGGCGGACCGCGAATGGGTCTGCGCGGTTGAGCGGTGTGTCGACCGCGGGGCGTTGCTTCAGATATCCGGCGGCGAGCTTGCCCTGCGCCAGAGTGGCCGCGTAGCAGTGATCGCACCCTGACGTAACGCGGGTGCAGCCGGTGGTGGGATTCCAGGTGGAATCAGTCCACTCGATCGCGCTTCGATCACCCATGTGGCCTCACAGTGGTTTGAACATCCAGGCCGAAACCGAAGTTAATCCGAAGAAAGATAGCGAGCAACGCGCCGCTGGGCCAGCGTTAATCGACCACGGCCCCGAGGGCGCGGGGCCGAGGGGCATACCCGCCGGCGACCTCTATGCGGAACACCCCCGGGACTCGCGCGAGTGTCGGGGGTGTTCCGTGGATAGAGAGGTTCACCGGACGCCTGAGCTCAGCCGCCGGAGACCACCAGGTTCGGCCGCACGTTCCACCGGGCTCCCTTTGCGCTGAGGGTGAACGGCGGGGAGGTGACGGTCGACCCGTTCCCGACCGGGCGCGCCTGCAGACGGAACTGGTCCGCCCCCAGGGGACCCACGAAGCGCAGCGTCGCGGTGGAGTCCGCCATCACCCGGCCGAGCATGCGCCGGGAGCCGCCCGCGTCGAGGAGATACACCGTCCGATCGTACGAGGGCACGGTGTTGTTCACCACCTCGATCTCGATCGCCGGCGCATCGTCGCCCTCGCCGCCCTCACGCGCGGGGGAGGTCGTCGCACACGCGCCCGCCACCACCGCGAGGGCGAGCACTGCCTGCATACGGCGGAGTGTGGCGAGCGGCTTCATGGCGGCCTCCGGGGCGGCATTGTGGACCCATCGCGAATGGTCCAAACATGCTCCGGAGAGCGTGGAGGCGCAATGCGGTTCAGCGAAGGAGATGAACGTCGCGCCATCCAGGCACAATCACCGGCCGATGACCGGCACCCTTTACCTCCTCCCATACCATGCCGCGTACGCTCCTGGTGCGGCCGGACGGGAGAGCGCAGGCCGCGGGACACGTCAGCGCCGGAAAGCTCAAGAGCGTCGTGGCCGAGGCGCTCAGCCACGCGCCCGCCTGTGCGCCGGACGCCGGGCACCCGGCGGCGGGATTGCCCGATGGCGGATTACGTTATATTCCTACTGGGCAATCCTCGTCGTTCCCCCGCGCCCCGTCCGCCCCACAATTCGCTCAGTGCTCCGACGTCTGATCTCCCTCTGGTCCTGGGCGAGCATGCTGCTGGTCGGGGTGGTCTGGGTCCCCACCATGGCGCTGCTGTACGTGGTGACCGTCCCGCGCGATCCGGGGCGGTACGCGGTCGGCCGGTGGTTCCGGCGCGCGGCGGTGACCGTGGTGAAGCTCAACCCGCTCTGGCACTTCCGCACCGAAGGTGTCCGCATCACCGATCCGCGGCGCCCCTACGTCGCGGTCGCGAACCACGAGAGCATCGCCGACATATTCCTGATCAGCCTTCTCCCCTGGGAGATGAAGTGGCTGAGCAAGCAGGCCGCCTTCGCCATCCCGCTGATGGGTTGGATGATGCGCATGGCCGGCGACGTGGGAGTCGCCCGCGGAAGCACCCGCAGCCGGGGCCGCGCCATGGAGCAGTGCCGCGACCGGCTGGAGCGGCGCGTCTCCATCCTGATCATGCCCGAGGGCACCCGCACGCTCGACGGCCGCCTGGGCCCCTTCCAGGACGGAGCGTTCCGGCTGGCGGTGGAGATGAAGTGCCCGGTGCTCCCCATCGCGGTCGCGGGAGCCAGCCGCGCGCTCGCCAAGGGGAGTTGGGTGATGAACCCCGCCCGCGCGGTGGCGCGCGTCCTCACCCCGGTGGAGACCGAGGGACTTACCCTGGCGGACGTGCCCGCGCTCCGCGAGCGGGTGCGCGCCATGATCGACTCCGCGCGTGACGAGCTGCTCCGCGAGCTGGGCCCCCAGAACGGCCCTGTTGCACTTCAGGCCACGTCCGGGGTTGCGGAGCCGGAAACGCCTGGGTAGCGTATGGGAATGCGGGTGCCTCCCGTGCCCGATAACGGCCAGAACGCTGTACAGACCCGCTGCATCACGACCCGGCGCCACCTTCGCCGGCCTGTCACGATCCGCTTCCGAACCGATCTCGCGCGCCCCCGGAGAGCCGGGCCGCCCCGACCACCCCGCCGATCTCCCGCGAGCGCTGCCCGTGCCTGCCTTCCAGCGAGGCCGGGAGCCGCTCAGCCGGGCCGCCACCCGTACGCGGGGGCGTTCAACTGGAGGAGCCCCATGGAGAGCGTGAGCACCGCCGCCGTGACGCCGGACCGCTGGCTCGATGAAGTCGAGGCCCCCGCACCCCCGCGCGCGGCGGAGCACGACCTCAACAGCTTCTACTACTCCAGCAGCGACGACGTGCTGGCGGTGCTCACGCCGTACAATGCGTGGTACGACGAGGTGCGTCCGCAGGGATACTTCCTGCTCGGCCAGCCGATGGCCGCCGCGCCGCGGCCCCACGTGGAGGTGCAGGAGCCGATCGGCAGGCGCCGATTGCAGCTGCTGAACCTGTCGTCGTACAACTACCTGGGGCTCTCGTATCGGCCGGAGGTGATCGACGCGGCCAAGAGCGCGCTGGACCGGTACGGGCTGGGCGCCGCGGGGTCGCCCATCCTGAGCGGCACCATGGAGGTGCACGACGAGCTGCAGAACGAGATCGCGCGCTTCAAGGGGACCGAGGCGGCGGTCATCTACCCGTCGGGGTACTCCACAAACGTGGGCCTCATCTCCGGGCTGATGCGCGCGGGCGACGTCGTCATCATGGACCAGAACGCCCACGCCAGCGCCGTGGACGGTGCCATCCTGAGCAAGGCGGATACCCGGTTCTTTCGCCACAACCAGCCGGAGAACCTGGAGAAGCAGCTCAAAAAGGTGGGCGGCAAGAAGGTATTGGTGGTGGTCGAAGGCGTGTACTCCATGGACGGCGACGTCTGCCCCCTCCCCGAGATCGTGGAGGTGACGAAGCGCTACGGGGCGCGCATCATGATCGACGAGGCCCATTCGTCGTTCATCTACGGGCCCAGCGGGGGCGGGGTGGTGGATGCTTATGGGCTCAAGGACGAGATCGACATCCACCTGGGGACGTTCAGCAAGGCGCTGGGTGGGATGGGCGGCTACGTGGCGTGCTCGCTCCAGATGCGCCGCTACCTCGACGCCTTCTCCCGCTCGCGCTTCTTCTCGTGCGCGCTGTCGCCGGTGATCGCGGCGGGGGTGCTGGAGGCGCTCCGCATCGTGCAGCGCGAGCCGGAGCTGCGGGCGCGCCTCTGGACCAATGTCGCCCACATGCGCGGGCTGCTCGCGGCGCACGGCGTGGATGTGGGCGAGTCCACCTCGCAGATCATCCCGGTGATGGTGCGCGACGACCGCCGGGTGATGGGGATCGGGCGGCGCATGCAGGATTCCGGGCTCTACGTGCAGCCGGTGAAGTACCCGGCCGTCACCAAGAACCGGTCGCGCTTCCGCATCTCCATCTCCGCCGCCCACGAGTTCGCGCAGCTGGAGCGCGCGAGCGAGATTCTGGTGTCCGTGCTTCGCCAGGAAGGGATCCTCACGTGAGCCAGGAGGGGACCACGGTCTACGTCTTCCGCAACGCGGTGGGCGGCTTCTTCGAGCTCCCGGTGGAGCAGGCCCGCGCCATCCTCCCCCGCCACCTGCAGCCGGCGGAGCTGCACCACGGCTGCGGCATCCTGTCGGTGATGGCGTTCGACTTCAGCGAGAGCATGGTGGGCGCCTACCAGGAGGTCATTCTGGGTATCCTGGTGTCGCCGCGCGTGGAGCCGGGGATGGCGATGCCGCACTCCGCCTTCTACCCCTTTTTACTGGCCACCACCACCCGCGAGAGCCGCGAGCACGCCATCGAGCGCTGGCACCTGCCGCACTACATGCGCGACGTGCAGATGTCGATGGAGCCGGAGGCGGGCGACGGCCGCATGCGGGTCCGCGTCTCGGACGAGGGGCGGCCGATCGTGGAGATGGCGATCACCTCGCACGGCTGGCGCGACGCCGCGCAGCTGCACCAGTCGTTCATGTTCGACGAAGCGGGTGGATTCCTGGCGGAGATCACCATGCAGGGGGCGCTCAGCGAGAGCGAGGAGGAGGACGGCCACCTGAAGCTCTTCCCGCACCCGATGACCGAGCCGATCGGGGACCTGGAGGAGGTGAGCGAGCTGCCCTTGCGCGAGATGTGGATGCGCGGCGGAGTGCAGACCTTCCAGCCGCTGCGGGAGCTCACCCGGACGGTGCAGCCGTGACTTACCGGATCTGCGTCATCGCGAACCCCGCCGCCGGAAGGGGGCGGGGTTCGCGGTTGCTCCCCCGGGTGAAGGCCGCCTTCGCCGCGCACGGGGTCAACGAGGTGCGGGTCAGCACGGCCCCGGGGCAGGAGGGCGAGCTGGCGCGGCGCGCCATCGACGACGGCTTCGACACGCTGGTGGCCGTGGGCGGCGACGGCACGTGGAGCAACGTGGCGAACCAGATCCTCCGCTCGCGCGCCGACGTGCGCCTGGCGCTGCTCGCCGGCGGCACGGGGTGCGACTTCGCCAAGACGACCGGCTCCCCCGCGGGCGACCCCGAAGCCACCGCGCGCCTGGCCGTCGAGGGTCCGGACACGCGGGTGGACGTCGGCCGCATCGAGGACCGCCACTTCCTGAACGTCTCCGGCTTCGGCTTCGACATCGCCGTGCTGGAGGACGTGGGGCGCATCCCGCTGCTGCGCGGCAACGCGCTGTACATGGTCTCCGCCATCCGCCAGCTGCTCGGCTACCGCGGCGTCGACATCGGGCTGACCTCGCCCGCGGGCAGCTGGCGCGGGCGGCACCTGATGCTGATCGTGGCCAACGCGCGCAACTTCGGCGGCGCCTTCGCAATCGCGCCGGGCGCGTCGCTCACCGACGGCATGCTGGACGCGGTCAGCATCCTCGACGCCTCGGCCGCACGCCGCATCTCCCTCTTCGGCGCGGCGGTCAGGGGAAAGCACGTCAGCGCACCGGAGGTGAAGGTGGAGCAGGCCCGCGGCTTCACGCTCGAGTTCGAGTCGCCGCCCGCGTACGAGACCGACGGGGAGTACAACCGGGCCCGCGGCGCGCGGGTGGAGATCGCCTCGCTTCCCGCGGCGCTGCGGGTGGTGACGCCGGGTGTGCCGGCGTGAAGGCGGTCACCTTTGCGGCGCCCATCCCGCGCTACCTGGTCACCGCCGGCGCCGGGCGCCTGAGCTCCGCCCTGTACGTGGGGCCGCACTCCTGCACCCGCCTGGCCGAGTCTCCCTCCCCGAGCCTCCCCGGCCCTGACTGGGTGCGCATCCAGACGCGGATGGGCGGCATCTGCGGAAGCGACCTCGGCATCGTGACGCTGACCGCCTCGCCCTCTACCTCGCCCTTCTCCTCCTTCCCGTTCACGCCCGGCCACGAGAACGTCGGCACCGTGGCGGAGCTGGGTGCGGCGGTGAAGGGGTGGGACGTGGGGCAGCGCGTGGTGGTGAATCCGCTGCTCTCCTGCGTTCCGCGCGGCATCGAGCCGGTGTGTGCCGGCTGCGAAGGCGGCCACCCGTCGCGCTGCGAGCACTTCACCGACGGCCGCCTCGCGCCGGGGATGCTGATCGGCACCACGCGCGGGCTGGGCGGCGGCTGGGGCGAGGAGTTCGTGGCGCACCAGAGCCAGCTCTTCGCGGTGCCGGACGCGGTGCCCGACGAGGAGGCGGTGCTGATCGAGCCGCTGGCCTGCTCCGTCCAGGCCGTGCGCGCGAACCTCCCGCCCGCCGGCGCGCGCGTGCTGGTGATCGGCTCGGGTGCCATCGGGCTGGTCACGGTCGCCGCGCTCAACGCGCTCGCGCCCGCCGCCGAGGTGACGATCGTGGCGCGCTACCCCTTCCAGGCCCAGCAGGCCGAGCGCCTGGGCGCCGCCCGCACCGTCAGCGGCTGCGGCGACTACTTCGAGGCGCTGGCCGAGATCTCCGGCGCTCGGCTGCTCAAGCCGATCATCGGCAAGCGCATCGCGGTGGGCGGGTTCGACCAGGTCTACGTGTGCGTGGGCGGCGTCCGCGGGATGCAGGACGCGCTCCGCTTCACCCGCTCCGGCGGCAGCATCGTGCTGCTGGGGAACAGCACGCAGCTGAACGGGATCGACTGGAGCCCGGTGTGGCTCAATGAGCTGACCATCCGCGGCAGCCTCTGCTACAGCGGCCACTCCCACGGCGGCGCCGGCGCCCACGCCTTCACCGAAGCCGCCGCCATGGTCGCTGACGGCAGCGCCCCACTCGCCCCCCTGCTGACCCACACCTTCCGCCTCGACCAGCTCCGCGACGCGCTCCTCACCGCGATGGACAAGAAAGGGAGCGGCAGCATCAAGGTGGCGTTTCGGTACTGATCGGCTGGCCCGGCCAATGACCACTCGAAGGCAAAATCGGCGGAAGCCCTCACAGTGGACGGGCTTCCGCCGATTTGTCACGTCAGAATCGCGAGCCCGCCTCCGCCAACTACCGGCGGCTGGGGCGGACATCTTCACGTCGGGAAAGATCAAATCCGCATGAGACACGGACGACGTCATGAAGGAACGTTCGTTGACCCGCAGCGCCAGCCGCACCTCCACGGCGACCCCGAACGCGCCGGGCGTCGCGGCGCTCTTCGGACAGCAGGCCCGGGGCGCCACCCCCGCAGCAGATGAAGGACGGGAACCGGTCCCAGGCGGCGAAGGGAGTGGTCAGCCTCTCTCCCTCCAAGAACGACGCGCCGATTCTGGACGCGGATACGGACGCCCCCACGGCGAAGCCTGGGGTCCGGGAAGCGTTCCCCGGTGAACCAGTGCTGGACCTCGCCTTGAGGCCGACCCCACGCGCCACGGGAGCCGGTGAACCCCTGGTGGCGCTCCGAAATCACTCCCGGAGCCATGCTTCCGCCGTGGACCGGGCTTCCCGACGGCACGACGTGCAGGAAGCCCGGCGGGGTCCTGCGTCGTGCCAGAGTACTGCGGTCACTCCGGGTGCAAAGTGCCAACGCCTCCCGAAGTGTTGACGCACGTGAATTTTTAGAGTAATCTAAAACGGGATGAACTTGGGCGTTAAACTTCGCTTTTAAAATGCAAAATTCCGACGCGGTGAACGATTACCTCGCAGCCGTTTTCGAGCTGACCCGTTCGGACACCAGTGTCGGCGCTTCCGCCGTCGCGCGGCGGTTGGGAGTCTCCCCGGCCGCGGTAACTAGGATGGTGAGGCGGCTCGTTGCTCGGGATCTCGCAGTGCGCGTGCCGAACCGGCAAACCCGTCTTACCGCGCGCGGGGAGCGAGACGCGGCGCGAGTCCTTCGCAGGCGCGGGGTGCTGGAGTGGTTCCTCAGTCAAGGGATTGGCTACCCGCCGGAACGGGTAGCCGAGCAGGCAGAACGGTTGGAGCACGGTGCGTCGGACTCACTTATCCAGGCTCTTGTGCTGGTCTGGGGTGAACCCGGGGCCGGTGCGGGCCCACGGCGGCCGACCCGCATCCGCGCAAAGGATGCTGACCAGGCGTGGGAGGCGGTACAGTGGGCTCCAGCAGAGCCGCTTTCCTTCCCCAGTTGAGAAGGATCAGGATGCCTGACCAGGAGAGTATGGGGGAATACAACAACAGATCAGAGCCGTCGGAGAGCCGTACCGTGGGCAACGAGCCCGCAAGTGAGGCGCAGACCACGGCGCCGCTCAGCCGCCGGCAGTTGCTCAAGGCGGGCGCGCTGGGCGCGGCGGCGCTCGCTGCGGCTGGCGGCGCGCTCGCGCGCCCGGGACGCGGGGCCGCGCAGGGCCGCGGTGACTCGGCCTCGCCGGATGCGCATGGCGGCCCGGCCGAGCACAGCTCGCACGAGACGATGATGTCGGTCGGCGACGTCGAGGTGAAGCCCGGCTCCTTCGACCCCACGGCCTTTCTCACCCACTTCGACACCGGCAAGGTGTCCCGGCTTCCCTCCGGGCAGACACTGCGCGAGTACCAGATCGTGGCGATGGATCGGGAAGTCGAGGTAGCGCCGGGCGTGTTCTTCCCGGCCTGGACCTTCAACGGGCAGGTCCCCGGCCCCACCATCCGCTGCACGGAAGGGGACCGGGTGCGCGTGAAGTTCATCAACGGGGGCAGCCACCCGCACACCATACACTTCCACGGCATCCACGCCGCCAACATGGATGGCTCCTTCGAGATCATCCCCGCCGGCGGCGTGTTCACCTACGACTTCGACGCCGAGCCGTTCGGGCTTCACCTCTACCACTGCCACTCGGTTCCGCTGAAGCGCCACATTCACAAGGGGCTGTACGGCGTCTTCATCATCGATCCGAAGGAGGGGCGGCCGCAGGCGCGGGAGATGGTGATGATGATGAACGGCTTCGACACCAACTTCGACGGCGAGAACGAGATCTACGCCGTGAACACGGTGGCTCACCATTACCAGAAGCACCCGATCCCGATCGGGCTGGGTGAGCAGGTGCGCGTGTACCTGGTGAACATCACTGAGTTCGACCTGATCAACTCGTTCCACCTGCACGGCAACTTCTTCCGCCTCTACCGGACCGGAACCCGGCTGGATCAATACGAGTTCACCGACACCGTGATGCTCTGCCAGGGTGAGCGGGCGGTCCTGGAGTTCGCCTACAAGTTCCCTGGCAAGTTCCTGTTCCACGCGCACCAGAGCGAGTTCGCCGAGCTGGGGTGGACGGGGCTGTTCGACGTGCAGGGACGGTCGAATGTCTGAAGACGCGCTGCCGTCCGCGCGTCCCGGGCACACGCGCCGGACTGTTCCCATCTGGCTCAAGGGGATGGGTCCGCTTCTCCTGCTGGTTGTGCTGGTGTTCCTCTTCCTGCGTTTCGGACCGGTTGGCGTCTTCCGCCAGGCGTTCCCTCCGGTCGAGGAGCTGACCGTGGAGCGGATCACCCTTCCGCGCCCCGGCCAGATGCAGGTGCGCGTGGTGAACGGCGGTCCGGAGCCGGTCACCATCGCCCAGGTGACGGTGGATGACGCGGCTTGGGCCCACGCCCTGAACGGCGGCCGCACGGTCGGCCGCCTCGAGAGCCGCACGATCACCATCCCCTATCCGTGGGTGGAAGGTGAGCCGCACACCATCACGCTTCTCACGAGCACCGGGACCACCTTTAGCGGCGAGGTCGCGGTCGCGACCCAGACCCCGACGGCGGACGCACGCTACCTCTCCACCTTCGCTCTCCTCGGCGTGTACGCGGGGGTGATCCCTGTCTTCCTTGGACTTCTCTGGCTCCCGTTTCTGCGCGGGATC
Organism: Longimicrobium sp.; assembly: GCA_030446945.1. GTDB lineage: Bacteria > Gemmatimonadota > Gemmatimonadetes > Longimicrobiales > Longimicrobiaceae > Longimicrobium. Next base: position 12,888 of record JAUJMI010000018.1, read on the forward strand.
GGCCAGCGCTGGCTGGACTTCTTCCTGAGCCTCACCATCGGACTGCTCGTCTTCCTCGGCGTGGACGCACTGGCGGAGGCGCTGGAGCTCGCCGCGCGCGTTCCCGGTGCGTTCCAGGGGCTCTCCCTGGTGGTGCTCGGAACGGTGGGCACCCTGCTGGTGCTGATGGCCCTCGGCCAGTGGAAGGGGAAGACCGGGGCCGGCGGAGAACGCTCGCCCATGTACGTCTCCATGCTGATCGCGCTCGGTATCGGACTCCATAACCTGGGAGAAGGGCTGGCGATCGGGAGCTCGTATGCCACCGGCGAGATCGCGCTGGGGACCTTTCTTGTGGTCGGCTTCCTCATCCACAACACCACCGAAGGGCTGGGGATCGTGGCGCCGATCGCCCACGAGCGCCCCAGCCTGGGCCACCTGGTGCTGCTCGGTGCCCTGGCCGGCGTGCCGACGGTCCTCGGCGCCTGGATCGGCGGCTTCTCTTACTCGCCTCTCTGGACAACGCTGTTCTTCGCCATCGGCGTCGGTGCGATCGCACAGGTGGTCTACGAACTCTGGCGACTCTTCGCGCGCCGCGCCGAGGGAGGGCTCGCCCGCCCCCTGAACGTGGCAGGGCTCCTCTGCGGAATGCTGGTGATGTACGCCACGGGCCTGTTCGTGGCCGGGTGAAGGACCCTCTGCGGCATCCCGTAGGACCACCCTAACCCAGAAGGATGTCATGGTGAAGGAGAGCATGGCAGGGCCCCCGGCGCAGCGCGGAGCAGCCGGGGAGCGGAGCGTAGCGGGCGGAGTTTCACCGCGAAGCCGGGGGCGGCGCGGGCTCGCCCGTTCAGCGGCCACCCTCGCGATACTCGTGGCTGCCGCCGGGTGCGACGCGCTGACCACGCAGGCTCCCGATCCGGGGGACATCTTCGACGGCCCGCTCCCGGGTCTCACCCCCGAGGAGCTCGCGGCGTTCGTGCGCGGGGACGAGGCGTTCGGGCGCCCGTTCTCACCGAACGAGGGGCTGGGTCCGATCTTCAACAACGTGTCCTGCGCGTCCTGCCACAGCGGGGACGGCCGGGGGCGGGTCGAAAACGCATTCACCCGGTTCAGCATCGGGGAAGACCTCGTCCCCCATCTTGGAGGACCCCAGCTCCAGGACAAGGCGATCTTCGGCGCGATTCCGGAGCAGCTGCCGCCCGGAGTCCAGACCTCGCTCCGGCTGCCGCCGCCGGTCTTCGGGGTGGGGCTGATCGAGGCGATTCCCGAAGAGGTAATTCTGGCGCTCGCGGACCCGCACGACGCCAACGGCGACGGTATCTCGGGACGACCGAACATCGTCGTGCCGGAGGACTTCGTGCCGCTCGACGAAGTCGGAGGCTTCATCCCGGACAGCGTGGGAGCGGGAAGACCACAGTTGGGCCGTTTCGGTCGAAAGGGTGCCGTGGGGAGTCTGCTGCTGCAGGTGGCAAAGGCTTACCACGAGGACATGGGCATCACCAACGACTTCCTTCCAGTCGAGAACCGCAACCGGCAGGTCGGCCGCGTCGCGGATGCCGCCGATCGGGTGCCGGATCCGGAACTTCCGGAGTCCGAACTGCGCTCGGTGCTCTCCTATCTACGCACACTCGCGCCACCCGCGCCGGGCGCGATGACGCCGCGCCGGGAGCAGGGGAAGGCGCTGTTCGCCTCGACGGGCTGCACCGGCTGCCACACCCCGGAGCTCCGCACGGGCCCCAGCCAGACGGCAGCGCTCTCGGAGAAGCCGGTCCGGCTGTACTCCGATCTGCTGCTCCACGACATGGGTGACGCCCTTGCCGACGGACGCCCGGATGGCCAGGCGACTGGCCGCGAATGGAAGACGGCGCCGCTCTGGGGACTGCGGATCATGCGCGAGTTCCTGAACGGGGACGCGTTCCTGATGCATGACGGCCGTGCGCGCAGCGTCGAAGAGGCAATCCGGATCCACGGCGGCGAAGCGCAGAAGGCGCGTGACGCTTTCCTTCGCCTGAGCCCCGCCGCCCGTGCCGCGCTCCTGGACTACGTGGAGTCCCTGTGACGGGCCCGAACCGGAGGGAGTTCGTCCAGGCCGCGGCGTGCCTGCTGGCGGGCGCCGCCCTTCCGGGCTGCGCCGGGGTAGCGGCGGTGCGCGTCACCCCCAGCAACGGTGCGGTGCGGCTGTCCACCCGCGAGCTTCCGCAGCTCGCGCGCGCCGGGGGTCACGCCAAGGTCCTCCCGGAGGGCGCGACAACGCCTATTTATGTGCTCGCCGGCGAGAACGGAGGGTACACCGCCCTCTCGTCGATCTGCACCCACCGGGCGTGCACCGTGGACGTCGAGGGCGCACAGCTCGTCTGCCCGTGCCACGGGTCGATCTTCGACCGTACGGGGCGGGTCCTGAAGGGGCCGGCCCGAGAGCCGCTCCGCAGCTTCCCCCTGACCGCCACCCCCGGCGGTGAACTCGTCATCCGACTGGAGACCCAACCATGAGGCGCTGGGCACTGCACCTGTGCGGCATCGCCGCCCTCACGATGTGGGCGCTCCCGGCCTCTGCGCAGGTCAGCGCGCCGGGCGACACGGCGAGGCGCGACACCGCCCGCGAACGGCCGTTCGTAGAGGGCGGTGCGTACGACAAGCCGTACATGACCCGTCTGCTCGGACGTACGGCGATCGGCGGGTATGCGGAGGCGCACGCCCGCTGGCAGCAGGCGGACGGCCTCACCGATGAAGCGGGTTTCGAGATGAAGCGGTGGAATCTCTTCACCGCCACGCAGGTCAACGACTTCGTCCGCATCGGCGCCGAGCTGGAGATCGAGGAACTGGGGGAGGAGATCACCCTGGAGTTTGCGGCGGTTGACGTGACCGTCCACCCGGCGTTCACGGTGCGCGCGGGAGCAATCCTCTCGCCGCTCGGGCGCTTCAACCTGTCGCATGACAGCCCGCGCAACGAGTTCACGGACCGGCCGCTGGTTTCCACGGAGATCGTGGGAACCGCGCTCACCGAAGTGGGAATCGGGGCACTCGGGCAGCTTGGGCTCAGGCGGGCGGGGCGGCTCACCTACGAGGTGTATGCCGTCAACGGCTTTCACGACGGGCTGATCGAAGACTCGCCGGACGGGACCCGAATCCCGCTCGGGAAGGGGAACTCCGAGGATCGCAACGCCTCCCCGGCCGCAGTCGGTCGGCTCGCCTGGAGCCCCGGGCTTGGTTACGAGCTGGGCGTCTCCGGCCACCGCGGCGCGTTCAACGCGTTTCTGGCGGACGGTGAGCAGGTGGACGAGCGGCGCAATCTCACGATCTGGGCGGTGGACATGGAGGCGAGGGTGGCCGGCGTGGAGCTGAGCGGGGAAGCGGTCACCGCCGAGCTGGACATCCCGGTGGGGCTCCAAGGAATCTACGCCGCCAGCCAACGGGGGCTCTACCTGCAAGGCGTCCGCGACTTCGGGCGGGGGTGGGTGCGCACCATGCCCGGTTCGTTCTTCCAGGCCGGGACACGCGTGGACCACGTGGACTACGACGGTGGGCTGATCGGTGACTCGGTGCAGCGGCTCACGGTGGGTCTGAACTTCCGCCCGACCGAGGACGCAGTGCTGAAGCTGGACTACATACGCGGTAGGACCCGCGACCGGTTCAACAACCTCGGCGAGGAGGCTGGGCTGCTATTCTCGATCGCAACGTACTTCTGAGTGCTCCGGCGGTGCGACGCGCCTGAAACAGGGCCTGCGCACTCCCGGCGGCGCAAATCGTAAGGCGTGCCTCAAGGCGTTGACCCGTTACCCTCCGCCGCCCCTCACGTGGCGGTGCATGTCGACGAGGCGGAGGATTCGGGCCCCGTGAGCGTCTAAAAAACGGATTCCATTCCAAAGGTTTTCGGGAGATGCTACGATGGCACGCTCAGCAGTCGAGGATTACTTCCGAGCAGTCTACGCGCGGATCCGGAGCCGAAAGGCGGCCGGTAGATCGTGTTCAGTCACCTGGTTGGGAGTGTACGCGCCGGCGGTGAGTGCGTTGCTTCGGGAACAGGGGCGATGAGGTCGAAGATCTTCGTTCTGCTACTGGACACCCTTTCCATTTCCCGCACCACCCCGCCTGGGTTCCGCTGGGTGTTTTGCACGTAGCACGTGCACGCTAAGACCGGGCGGCGGATCTACGCGGCGCCGGGTAACGGGTTCGCGTTCTTCGTCCCAGTAGTTGAGCGTGCGGCAGCCGTATGCGCGCGCCTGGGCGTACGGCTGCAAATCGGGAGAATGCTGGAGAGCAACCCTGGAGGCTCCCCACGTGCACCCTGCGTGCACTCACGGGATGCGGGCTCCATCCCCAACTGCGAAAGGCCCCACCGTAAACCAGGGTGGGGCCTTTCTTTACCCCCAGGGTGGGGCGCTGAGGGATTCGAACTCTCGACCGCGTTGTGTGCAAGGACGGCGGGCGGCACCGCCTACGGCGTGGCCAAGGACGTCAAGCACGTATCGGTGCGCATGCTGAGCTGCGCCGGTCTGCCTCCAGCGCCGGGGTGGTGGCCGGTCTGGATGGGGGGCCGAGAACGCGAAGCTGCCGGGCGTGGGCGAGCATGTCGATCGACTCCGGCATCCCGCAGCGGAGCAACGCCTACGACGACGTCGTCCGCAAGCTGTTCGGCTCCCGGGGTGCTCCTGTGACGTCGGCCGGGGAACGGGTGGGCCGCCACCGGCGTGAGCACCGGCGCGGGCTACGACCTCTGCCTGCGCTCGCCGAGCCGGAATCCAGGTGGGGCTCACGATGGGGAACGCCAGAATCGAGGAGGAGAAGTCCACCTCCTCAAATTAAGGCGACAGCGTGGACATCTTCGCCCCGGGAACGAGCATCAAGTCGGCGCGGCACACGGACGACGTCATCAAGGACGGCTTCACCTGCGATGCCGGCGGCACCTCCATGGCGACCCCGCACGTGTCGGACGACGCGGCGCTCTTCCTCCAGCAGGCCCGGTGCGCGACGCCCCAGCAGGTGAAGGACGGCATCTTTCCCAGGCGACGACGGGGGTGGTCACGCTCTCGCTCTCGAAGAACAACCACATGTCTCCAGCCCGGTGGAGGCGCGAGCAGAGCTCAAGGGAACCAACCCGAAGCACGAGTTCGCCTGCACGCCCAAGCGCCAGCGCGAGGGGCAGTGCTGAACCGCGCCGCGAACCCGGTCCGGGCCCGAAGCGGGTACACGCTTCGGGGGCGGCGCGAGACGCCACAGACACGAGGGGGCAACCGGATGGTTGCCGCCTCGTGCCGCTTCGTCGAACAGCCCTCATGGATCTCGCCGCTGACCCGGCCGGGAAATTCTTGCGCCGTGTCCATCCCATTTAAAGGGGAAGTCTCGCCGAGGGTGCGAGCATCACAATCTGACCCGCACAGCCCCTGGTATCCATGAACACGCGTTCTGCCCCGAGGGAGTCATTATCGCCCGAGCGGTACTATCGCGACCTGATCGGCTCGCTCGGCGCGATCGTGTGGGAGGCGGACGCGGACACCTTCCAGTTCACCTACGTGAGCTCGGAGGCAGAGAAGATGCTGGGTTATCCCGCCGCGGCCTGGACGTCCCGCGACTTCTGGCTGACGATCGTCCATCCCGAGGACCGCGACCGTGCGCAGCACACGCGTATGACGGGGATGCGCGAGGGGCGCGACAGCGAGCTCGAGTATCGCGTGGTGGCCGCAGGCGGCGAGGTGAAGTGGTTGCTCGAAGTCGTGCGGCTGGTCGGCGACGAGGTGGGGATCATACGTCGAATGCGCGGCCTCATGGTGGATATCACCGCGCGCACGCGGCAGGAGATCCAGCAGCAGCGCTTCCGCAACATGGTCTCGCACGATCTGAACAACCCCCTTGCCGGCGTGTTCCTCAACGGCGACATGCTGCTGAGGTCCGCGGGCGTGGAGGGCGACGACGAGGCACGGTACCTCGTAGGGGGTATCCTGCGGTGTGCGGAACAGCTGAGGCACCTGGTTCTCGATCTCTCCCGCGGGCGGGCGGGTGACACGGCGGTGTACGTAAATCCGATCGTGGTCGAGGCGCAAACCCTGGTTGCGGATGCGGCCGCGGCGGCACGACCTCTCGCGCTGGATCGGGAGGTCGAGCTGAGCGTCTCGCCGGGCGAGCCGGCGCAGGTGCGTGCGGATCCGGACCGCGTTCAGCAGGTATTCGGGAACCTGATCGCCAACGCGATCCGCTATACGCCACCGGGCGGCACCGTCCGGCTGACCTGGCAGCCAAACGGTGACGTCGTTCACTTCTTGGTGGAAGACAGCGGGTCGGGCATTCCGGCTTCGGGGCTGCAACGGCTGCTGGACGGCAACGGCTCTCACCCCGGACTCGGGCTCCCGATCGCGCGCCGGATCGTCGAAGCACACGGCGGTGTGCTGACCGGCCGGAGCCAGCCGGGCCAGGGGAGCACGTTTACCTTCTGCCTGCCGCGCGTGAACGCGCAGACCAGTGGCGCTCTAGGCAATCCGGGCCGGTGAGCTGCTCTTCGGTCGTACCCCGGTCCCGATCAATACGGCCACGGCCGCCCTGCACACGGCGACGCGAGGGCCCCTCCCTCCCCCGCCCCGCCAGGGCTGTCTACCGCCTCCAGCGCCGAGTGGACCTTGGACGGCCTTGGACGCTGAGGTGACCACAGCAGAGCGGCCCAGCGCACACATGCACTGGGCCGCTCTCTCGCTCGGTCTTCAACTCCATCCCGCCCCGTTTGCCGAGTCCGCCAGGAGCGCCGGGAGTCCGCCGCAGTTGTGGTACGGGTGCGGCACTGTTGGTGACATCTATGTCCCCCGTTAGCAGACACGAGAACGACTCCGCAGCACCGAAGCGGGAGCACGACGAAAGGACGATCGTCGCCCGCAGCGCATAAACCGTTGCCGTTTGCGTGGTTCGGCGGCTCGGGGACGAGCCCGGGCGGCGGTCCGGCGGAGGGCGCGGCGCACCTCTCGGGCTCGGCGCGAACCGGACCGGCCCTTGCTCGTTTGTGCCCACCACCACTCCATCAGGGCCGCGTGATCCACGGAGTTCATCCCGTGGAGGTCCATGTTGCGCTCCCGCA
>JAUJMI010000222.1 GCA_030446945.1 Longimicrobium sp.
TCCGTTCTCAGGGCGCGCTGCCCCGCACGCCGGGCTTCCGCGACCTGCCGGGCGAGTGCCGGGTCCAGCCGTGTTTCAGTCGCCACGGTACTTCCTCCATGCATCCAGGAATGCCGTTCTGGTTCTCCCGCACCATATCAAGGGCGCGGAGCACGTCACGCATGCGCATCCGGTACACCTCCCGCACCGTGGGCTCCTCTCCGGGACTTCCGATGGCAATGATCGCGTCGCCGCCCCGGTGAAATACGTGGACGTGCGGCGGGCGGTGGTCCCGCGTGTAGACTTCCACGGCGAAACCGTCGACAGTGTGGATCGTCGGCATCCTGAGTCTAACCGATCGGGTTAGGTTTTGGAACTCGGCCGCTGGGTTCGTGGAGGTAGGGCGAGTTCGTCCGAGCGGCGAAGGTATTCTGCCGGGGAATGGCGGACCAGATCGAGACGTGGATTGCACGCAGATCAGTTCGGCGGATGGCGCAGACTGATCCGCAGCGGGCCGGAAAGCACCGATTCGCCTCCTTTTGCTTGCTGATCGAGGGGGGCGCCGTGGTGGGCGAGCTGGCGGCGCGCCTTCCCCCGTTCGCTGGTCGAGGGCACCCTGGCGGGGGGCGGCGAGGTGGTGGCCGTCTGCGCCGATCTGCCGCCGGGGCGCGGGCGGCACGCGCCGGACTGTCAGTCGGCCCAGATTGCACTGAGCAGTGCGCCCGGTATCGCAAGTGCCACACACCACCCCCCGGCCCACGCGACGCGCTGAGCCCCTTCAAGGCTGGAATTCCTGTAGGCGAGAATCCCGCCCACGGCGCATCCGATGGCCGCTCCGATCTTCACGCCGCGCGAAGCCGAGACCATCCGGCCCCTCCCCACACGATCCGCTACGTCCAGGTGACGTGAGGAGTTGCCCCCCAGGCCGTCCGGCAGGAGGTGAGGCTGCTGCATACGCGCAGCAAAATGTTCAGTCCCGAGACGCGGCCCCGGCAACGGCGGCGTTTGGTCCCCCGGCGCCTGCTGTGCGGCGAGCCCCGAGTGAACCGAAAGGATGGCTGCGGCGAAGAGCGCCATCCGCACAAATGTAAGTAGCCTCAGCTGCGCCGCCACTCGCATTCGAGCTCCTGGATCTAGTGAGGGGTGACGTACGCCATCATTCACACCGGTAGCCATACACCGCGTGCTCACTCATCACGAATGCACGGCTGCCGTCCGATACCACTTCGGAGAAAACCTCCGTCCCCTTGAACCGAGAAAGCACTTTCCCGGACGCTCGATCCAAGACTGCCAGGCTCATGAAGTTACGGCCCGTACTGAGCCGCAGGCGCATCGCTGCCGCTGGATGAGGGGGCGCGCGGTGCGCATTGAGAGCTGGGACGTGGGGGCCAACCGAAGGAACTGCGGGTGGAGCGCGCCTCCGTGACCTGTGGCAGGGGGGGCACGAGCTCAGGGTCGTCCGCGTGCCCGTTCCGGGTTCTGCGCCGCATCGCCGGTTACGTAAGCCCGAACCTCGGGAGCTGGTGCGGACGGGGTGGTCGGGTTCAGTATAGCTGGAGACAGGCGGCCAGCACTGAGATGCCTATCCAGCATAGTGCCCCGCGATGACTCCCGAACATAGGCCACGGCATTCTGACCCTGGAAGCATGCGAGGGGAAAGAGTTCCCCCGACGAATGACGCAAACGAGTGGTAGGTTCAAACTTCGTGGCGGTACTCCGCGAATGCAAACCTCCGCGCCAACCGCGAGCGCCAGGAGATAGCGCGTCTCTTGGCCGCCACCCTCGAATCGTCGCTGGCCCGGTGAGGTGCGCGGCGCCGCCGATGTACATCGCGGGGCCTCCTTCTATCTCCCCTCCGCGGCGAAGACGGGAGCGAGGTGTCGATGCTGCACGGCGTCGCGGACCTCCTCTTCCGCGACGGCGAAGGTGCCTGGCACCTGGTGGACTGGAAGGCGTCGGGCATGCATCGCGCGGAAAAGGTGGAGCGCTACACGCCGCAGCTCCAGCTATACGCGGCGGCGGTGGCGCACCTGCGCGACGGGGGCCCGGTGTCCTCCGCCCGCATCCACCTCCTGAACGAGGGCGAGAGCGTCGCTATCCCAGTCGCCGCCGGCGTGCTGGACGAGGTCCGCCGCGCCGCCCTCGTCGCCGTCCGGCGCATCGGGGCCGGCGACTTCGCGACGGAGGCCGGGCCCAAGTGCCTGGCGTGCGGGTACCGGCGCGGGGGGTGGCGCCCGGTCGGCCTCACGTAACCGCGCAGCGAGTCTCCCCAGCTCAGGTTGACACAGCGCCAACGTCGCTGTGTGCAGCTCCTGGAAGTCGGAAGCGCGCGACCAGCGATTGGAGCCGCTGCACCTCCTGCACCATCTCCTGGGCGAGCATCGACATCTGCTCCGTCGATGCCGTCTGCTCCTGCGTAGCGGCGCCCACCTCGGCTGCAGTGACCACATTCTCGCCGATCAGCCGCTCGATGGCGGTGACCTGCGCATCCACCTCACCCACCATCGCGCGCTCGCGCACCACGCGCTCGGAAACCCGCTGCATCTGCGCGTTGATCCGCTCGACCACTTCGATGATGGAGCGAAACGCCTCGCGCGACTCGGTGGAGATCCGTTCCACGCCTTCCACGCGCTCCCCGCCCGTGCGCATCGAAGCGACCACACGGTCGATGCGGCGCGAGACGTCCCGGATCAGCTCGCTCGCCCGCCCGGCCGCGGCGTCGCTCCCTTCCGCCAGCTTGCGCACCTCGTCGGCCACCACCGCGAATCCCCGGCCGTGCTCGCCCGCGCGCGCCGCCTCGATGGCGGCGTTCAGCGCCAGGAGATTCGTCTGGTCCGCGATGCTGCGAATCGTCTGCACCACATCCTCGATGTGCCGGGTGGCCCCGATCAGTTCGGTGTTGGCCGAAGCAGATTCCCGCACCACCTCGCGAATCTCCAGGAGGGCGTCGCCGGCCAGCCCGATCTCACCCCGGTTTCGCTCCGCGAGGCGGACCACCTCTGTGGCCTCGCGGGCGACGTCCAGCATCTGCTCCGCGATTTCCGCGTTGAGCTCGGCGAGGCCGGAGGTCAGCCGGTGAAGCGCTTCCGCCTGCGAGCGCTCGCGGTCCAGCCGTTCCACCGCGCCGGCCATGCTGTGCGCCACCGAGCTGGAGGAGGCGGCGAGTTCCTCGCCCGACACGGCGACCTGTGCTGCCCCGTCCGCCACGGCGTGGGTCGCGCGGGCAGTGGTGCCCACCAGCCCCACCATGTTGTCGACGAACCGGTTGAAGTTGATGGCGAGCCCGGCGATCTCGCGGTCGCCGCCCACGGGAAGGCGCTCCGAAAGGTCGGCATCTCCTTCGGCAATCCGGCCGATCGCGTGGCCCACGCGGGTGAGCGGCCAAACCAGGCCGCGCTCGGCGTAGCGGCGGAGGAGGAAGAGGAGGACGCCGAAGAGCGCCAGCGTAGTGAGCCCGAGCAGCAGGGTCAGCCCCTGGACATCACGGCTGATGGCGCCGAGGTCAAGCCCGAGGTGCAGCTCCCCCACCGCGTCCCCGGTCACGCCTTGGATCGGGAGCCGGACATCCCGTACCCGCAGCCCCCCTCCATCGGCCCGGGACCACCGGCGCTCGACCGCACCCGGCCGCGCGATAACGTCGCGCTCGATCTGCGGCCCCATGCTCTGGACGCGCTCGCTGAACCTCGATAGGATCTTTCGACGCTGCGTGCCGCGCAGCTCCAGCAGCGTGGCGTAGGCGAGGTCGGGGTTTTCCGCCATCAGCCGTTCGAGAGAGGCCGCGGTAGTGGGGCTGAACCGGAGCGTCTCCCCGCGCCGGAGCACGTCCTCCAGTCCCAGGATGATCCCACGGCCAAAGGCCTGTTGAGCCCGGACGATGGCCGAGGTGTAGCGCTCGATGAAGACACTCACCACCAGGATCGACAGCAGCAGGAAGACCGAGGCCACGGCCACGGTGAACAGGGCGCTCAGGCGTGCCGCGACCGACAGCTCCTCTCCGCCGAAGTGCGCACGGGCGAAAACCGACAGCCCCCACAGGGCGCCGATCACCGGGAACGCAAACACCAGAACCGCCGGGCCGATCGCCGCGACGCCGAACATGAGGGGGAGGACGACGAAGAGGGTGAGGGCGACGCTCCCCCCCACGTCGCCCAGTAGCACCATGTACGCGTTCAGACCTTCACGTCCCGACTCTAGCGCGACGTAGGCCAGGATCAGCGCGTCGTTGACGGCCACGTACGCCGCGGTGGCGAGCACGGCCGCGAGCACGTAGCGCACCGCGAACGCTCCGTCGCCGAGCGCCCGGGCCGGCACCTCGGCGCCGAAATCCAGTCCCGCGATCATCGCGTATACACCGGTGAACACACCAGTGCAGACGATGAACTGCGCGGCGGTGTACGCGATGCGCAGCGGCGGCCGCCGCCGCCGAACCGCGGACCAGATGCTCGACACCGCCACCACCACGGCCGCTGCGCCGGGGCCCGCCAGCAGCAGCGCGAGCACGACGGCCGCGATCTCGGGGCTCAGGGTGATCCCCCCTCCGAGCGGGATCTCAATGGAACCGAGCACCAGCGCGAAGAGGGTGCAGAGGAGCGCCACTTGCACCACCGTCTGCGACACCGGAACCGGCCACGCCACAAAGGTGGCAAAGAGTACACCGCCGGTCAGCAGCACGAGAACGGCGAGCGCGCGAAGGCTATGAAACCGGTTCATCGTCCGGACGGCGGAGGAGATGGTTCGTGGGGTGGATGAGAATAGACCGGTTGCGCCGGCGGAGGTCAAGCGGGTGGGTGATCCGCGCTGCGCTACTCGGGGTGTTGATGCTCCCGGCGTGCGGGCGCGGCCCGGAACGGCGGCCCCGGGCGCATGCCGTCGCCATCCGCGCCTTCCAGTACTCCCCCGATACGCTCACGGCCGGCGTGGGGGACACCGTCGTTTGGGAGAACCGCGATGTCGTCCGCCATTCGGCGACGCACCGCGCCGGGCGGCTGGACACGGGAACCATCGGCGCCGGCGCGTCCGGAAAATGGGTGGCGGCGCAGAAAGGGACGTACGCGTACGGCTGTGTATTTCACCCTGGCATGCGGGGGTGGCTGATGGTACGTTAGCCGGGACTGGACGCCTCCTGCCGCGGAGCCGGCCCGCATGCGAGCTTTTCACGCCAGGCGGCCCACGTTGCACCCACTGCCGGCGCTTTGAAAGAGCCCGGAGGTTCGGATCGGCCGGCCGGCCGATCTCGCTGTTTCACAATTCCGATGGAGCTTCGCTGCGATGAAGAAGATCCTGGTGTACCTCACCGCCCTTTCGCTGCTTTCCGCCTGCAGCCAGAACGATGCGGACCAGAACGCGGCGGACACAACGGCAACCGATACCGCCGTCGCAGCGGCGCCAGCGGCGGCACCGGCGGCCGGCACAAACGCGGGCACCCCGGCGGTCACCGACCCGCAGATCGCAGCGATCGTGGTGGCGGCGAACGACGCGGACATCAAGTGGGCGAAGCTCGCCCTGGAGAAGTCCCAGAATCCCAAGGTCCGGGAGTTTGCCGAGGCGATGGTGAACGACCATGGCGGCGTCAACAAGAGCGCCGTGGAGCTCGTGACAAGGCTCGGTGTGACCCCCGAGCCCAACCCGACGAGCCAGCAACTCGTTCAGGGCGGCGACCAGATGCACTCGACGCTCAACGGAATGACCGGGGCCGAGTTCGACAAGGCGTACATCAACAACGAGGTCGCCTACCACAAGAGCGTCCTGAACGCCGTGGACAGCACGCTCATTCCGAACGCTCAGAACGCGGAGCTCAAGGAGCTGCTGGTGAGTGTGCGGCCGGCCTTTGTCAACCACCTCGCGGTCGCCCAAGGAATTCAGGGATCGCTCGGCGGCCAATAGGCGGCCACTCCAGCACCGCATCGCCTCCCCCATTCTCGTTTCTACGGACCGGGGGCTGAACGGCCCCGGCGCCGGAGGATACGCAAAGCCTCTCCCCTACACCTCCTGCACCGCTGGGGAGAGGCTTCGCGCGGTGGAGCCGCCCCATTTCCGTGCAAAAGCCGCGGCAAACTCCCCCGCTTGCTCGGGGGTGATCATCGGCTCGCCCGTTTGCACAGGGGGCGTGGTGGAGACGAGCCGGCCTCCCGCTCCCAGGCGCTGCGCCGCATGGCCGGTTACGTAAGCCCGAATCTCCGGAGCTGGTGCGAACGGGGTGGTCGGGTTCAGTGATGGCTGATCACAGGCGGCCAGCACTGAGATGCCTATCCAGCATAGCGCCCCGCGACAGGTGCCGAACGTAGGTAACGGCATTCTGACCCTGGAAGCACGGGAGGCGAAAAGATCCCTGCTATGAATGACGCACAACGCGTGCGGGGTTCACACCTCGCGAGGCGGTAATCCGCGAGTGGCAAACCTGCGCGGGCGGGGAGCGCCAGGAGCTGCGCGTCTCCTGGTCGCCACCCTCGTATCGCCGGTGGCAGGAGAGGTGCGCGCCGCCCCTAG
>JAUJMI010000223.1 GCA_030446945.1 Longimicrobium sp.
TGTTATCGGGAGAGGGGGCAGGCGAGTGTAACGAGCCGGGGGTGAGGGCCTACCGGTCCGACCTCACCACCATCACTCCGCCCAGCGTCAGCACGGCGCCGAGCACCGCCCAGCCGGTCGGCGTCTCTTTCAGCAGAACCGCGGCCGCGATCATGGCCACCACGGGGGTCAGGTTCGAGAAGATGGCCGTGCGCGTGTTCCCGATCCGCTCGACGCCTCGATACCATATGAGATAGGCCAGCCCGATGGCGAACAGCGCGGAGAAGAACATCCCGCCCCACGCCTCCGCGCCGACCTCTTCCCAGCGCTGGCGCAGGAGCGCGGGCGTTCCGAGCGCCACCAGGCCGGCGGTCCCCACCCACAGCGTCCACGCGGTGGTCTGAATGGAGCCGTAGCGCTCCACCATGGGGCGCGCGCCCACGGTGTAGAGCGCCCACACCGCCGCGGCGACCACCAGGATCAGGTTTCCCACGAGTGCCTCGTGCCCCTCCAGCAGCGCGCCGGCCCCGGTCACCAGCGCGATCCCCAGCACCGAGAGCGCGGCGCCGGCCCAGGTGCGCCACCCCGGGCGCTCGTGCCCGGTGAGCATGGAGAAGAAGGCGGTCAGGATGGGGGTGAGCGCCAGGATCAGCGCCGCGCTCCCCGCGCGGGTGCGCGCGAGGCCCAGGATGAAGCACATCTGGTAGGCCACGTTCCCCAGCAGCCCCAGCGCCACGATGCGCGCCAGGTGCCGCCGCTCGGGGAGCACGAGGGCGCCCTGCACGCGCAGCACGATCCCCACGAACACCGACGCCACCACGAAGCGCAGCGCGTTGAAGGCGAGCGGCTCGAACACGGCCAGCGCGTTCTTGACCACGGCGAAGTTGACGCCCCACACGAACACCATCATCGCCAGCGCGCTCTCGGTCCACCCCCACCCCGGCACCGGCCCCGTGGCCTCCGCCCCCAGCCCCGGCTCGATCTCCCGCCGCGTCGTCGCCATCCTCTCGCCCTTCACCGGAGACAAGTGAGGGGGAACAGACCGGCTCACCCTCTCGCACGACCGCCGACAATCTAACCGATGCCCTCACGCAGAGACACAGAGAGATCGAGAGAGCGAGTCGTTTTCCGTGTCCATGTGTATTTGCTCCCTGTGCCTCACCCCGCGCGCAATCGCGGATGGACGTGCAGCACCTCGCCCGGGCTGGCTTCATCCAGCGCCGATCAGAGTGCGGGAACCAGGGGGAGCAGGTGCTCCATCTTCACCTGTAAGGGAAAATCACCACGACCGCGAAGCCACGTCCGCTCAGCGTCTGCTGGAACTCAATACTTCGATCGGCCGTCACGAACACGTCGAGCCCCGCAGCTTCCACGCGGCGCAAGAGAGCTCCGTCCTGGACACGCGACCAACCTTCTGCGCCCACGGTGGAAACAAGATGCCCCGGCAGCTCTCGAGCGAGCTGCCGGGGCAGATTTTCATCCCAAGGACGCGGCGGACTGCGCCAGGTGGCTCGGTCACGCCGCGTGCCGGATGCCGCCGAGGAGCGCGCGCGTCGCCTGAAGGAAGCCGAGCGTCTGCCCCCGTGTCACCGTGGGGAAAGCGTCGAGGAAGCTGTCGATGGTATCGCCTTCCTCAAGGTAGTCGAGCAGAGCCTGGACGGGCACCCGGGTTCCCACAAAAACCGGGGTGCCGCCAAGGATCTCGGGATGGCTGTGGACGACGGGCTCTTCGGGCATGGCGACCGCCTGGTGCGAGAAGTGTCAAACGCCGCGCAACGTAGCTACGCTGCAGCCCGCTCTCCAAGCTCAGTCCGTGCTTTCGCCATTGGCGTAGGGCGACCGGTCGTAGTTCGCCAGCAGGTCCGCGGGGTCGTCGTAGATGGCCACGGCGTCCTTGAGGTCCTCGTCGCCCCAGCCGCCGCAGCGCAGGGCCACGCAGGGGACGCCCGCACGGCGCGAGGCCTCCACGTCGTACGGCGTGTCGCCCAGCATCACGGCCTGGGCGGGGGTGCACCCGGCCTTCTCCACGGCCGCCTCCACGATGTCCGGGTCCGGCTTCGAAGCCTCCACGTCCGACTGCGACGTCTTCTCCTCGATCAGGTCCTTGATCCCCGCCTTCTCCAGCAGCTTCCCCATGTCGTCCTTGCTGGCCGAGGTGGCCACCACCAGCGCCATCCCGTCCGCCTGGAAGCGCTCCAGGAGCTCGCGCGCCTGCGGGAAGGGCCGCAGGTTGGGGAGGTAGCGCTCCTGGAAGATCTCGCCGCGGCGTTTCTTCACGCGCTTCGCCTCGTCCGAGTCGTCGTCCAGACCCGTGATGCGGGGGACTACCTTGTCGCCGCCCATCCCGATCAGGCGGCGCACGTGGCCGAATTCGATGTCGAAGCCCATCTCCTTCCCCACGTCCACCCAGGCCTGGGCGTGGGCGTCGTTGCTGTCGATCAGGGTCCCGTCGATGTCGAGGATCGCCGCGCGTACCGTCATTCGCCTTCCAGCTTCTTGAGGGGATAGGGAGCGGGCCCGTTCAGGACCGCGCCGTCGGTGGCAAAGCGCGAGCCGTGGCAGGGACAGTCCCAGCTTCGCTCCAGCCCGTTCCACTGCACCACGCATCCCAGATGGGTGCAGATGGCCGACTGCTCGTGGAGCTTCCCGTTCTCGTCGCGGTACGCGGCCACCTTGTGCAGCCCGCGCTGCAGCACCGCCCCCGTCCCCGGAGCGATCTCCTCCGCCGACTTCACGTCGCCGCCCAGCGGCAGCAGGTCGGTGTACTGCACCGCCACGTCCACGTTCTCCACCGTGAACTCTTTCATCGAGTCCTTGGAGATCGTCTTGCGCTTGGGATCGTAGAGCTTCTCCCACGGGTTGGGGCGCCCCAGCACCAGGTCCGAGATCAGGATGCCGGCGATGGTGGAGTGAGTCATCCCCTGCCCGCTGTCGCCGGTGGCGATATAGACGTTCTCCTGCCCGCCCGGGTCGCGCCCGATGAACGCGACGAAGTCCATCGGCTCCAGCACCTGGCCGCTCCAGCGCAGCGTCACCTGCTCGATGGGGAAGCGCGCGCGCGTCCACGCCTCCAGGCGGTCGAAGCGGACCTGCATGTCGTTCTCGTGCCCCGTCTTGTGGTCCTCGCCGCCCACCACGAGCATCTCGTGCGTCAGGTCGCCGGGGATGCGGGCCAGGCGCACGTAGTGGTAGTGCTCCTGCGTGTCCCAGTACAGCCCGTGCGGCACCGCGCCGATGGGGACGCGCGCGCCGATGACGTAGGTGCGGTAGGGCGCCTGCTTGGTGTGGATGGTGAGCCGGTCGTTGATGGGCGAGTTGGTGGCGACCACAACCGCCCCCGCGCGCACCTCGAAGCCGTCGCCGCGTGCCGCCGCCGTGCTCCCGCCCTCCACCTCCAGCACGTGGTTCCCCGTGTGGATGCGCCCGCCGTCGCGCTGGATGCAGCGGGCGAGCCCCTCCAGGTACTTGAGCGGATGGAACTCACCCTGCCGTGAGAAGCGGAGCCCCGGCCCGCTGTCGAACGGCACCGGGAGCTTTTCCACGATCTCCACCGTGCCTCCGGCGCGGCGGGCGGCCTCCAGCTCCGTCTGCAGGAAGTCGGGGGTCTCGTCGGGCCCCAGAAAGTAGTAGCCGTCCACGTGCTGGTAGTCGCACTCGATCCCCTCCGCCGTGGCGATCTCGCCGATGCGGTCCACGGCGGCCTGGTGGCTCTGGTAGATGAGCTTCGCGCCCTCCTCGCCGTGCACCTTTTCCAGGACGTGGTAGAAGTCGTCCTGGGCACTGGCCAGGTGGGCGGTGGTCTGCCCCGACTCCCCCCCGCCGACGCCGTTGTCGTCCAGCACGACGACCTTTTTGCCCTCGCGGGCCAGGAGGTACGCGGTAGTCATCCCCGCCAGCCCCGCGCCCACCACGCACACGTCCGCCTCCGCCACGCCGCGCAGCGGGGGGAACTCCGCCTGCGGATGGGTGGTCTCCCACACCGATACGGACCTCTCCGATGATTTCATCGCCCGTCTCCCTTGGCGGCACGTACCCGTTGGACACCGGGCCGCCGCCGTTGCAAGTGCCGTGACAGGCCGGAGGCCCATCTCCGTGTCCGCCGTTCTACGTCCCGCAAAAGGTTGCGTGCACCCGTTCGTGCGTTGCAGGCGGCTCCCGGTAACGCTCGAAGCCCGGCTGCGGCTCGAACGGCGTCGCCAGCACCGCCAGCAGCTCTTCAAAGGGCGCGAAGTCGTCCCGGTCCACCGCCGCGCGTATGACCGCTTCCACCCGGTGGTTGCGCGGGATGATGGCGGGGTTGGCGGCCAGCATGGCCGCACGGCGCGCCTCCGGGTCGCCCTGCTCCTCCTGGAGCCGCCGGCGCCAGCGCTGCGCCCATGCGTCGAACGCGGCGGGATCCGCAAAGAGGCTGCGCACGGCCGCGTCGTCATCCGCCTCGCTCAGCCGGCGGAAGGTGAGGGTGAAATCCGCGGCTTCGGACGCCATCGCCTCCAGCAGGCCCTGCGCGAGCTCCGGATCGCCCGCCCGTTCCGTGAGCAGACCGAGCTTGCGCCCGAGCCCCGCGTGGTAGGCGCGCTCGAAGGCCGGCGCGAAGGCATCCAGCGCCTCGTTGGCCTCGTCTGCCGCGGCGGCGGCCGTGCCAGAGAGCAGGGGGAGCAGGCACTCCGCCAGCCGCACCAGGTTCCACTGGGCGATCGACGGCTGATTGGCGTAGGCGTAGCGTCCGTAGCTGTCGATGGAGCTGAAGACCGCGCCGGGGTCGTACTCGTCCATGAAGGCACAGGGCCCGTAGTCGATCGTCTCCCCGGCGATCGCCATGTTGTCCGTGTTCATCACGCCATGGATGAACCCCACGAGAAGCCAGCGGGCGATGAGCTCGGCCTGCGCCCGCACCACTGCCTCCAGGAGCGCCCGGTAGGGCCGCTCCGCCCCGGCCGCATCCGGGTAGTGCCGGGCGATGACGTGGTCCGCGAGCGTGCGCAGGCCCTCCACGTCGCCGCGGCTCGCGAAGAACTGGAAGGTGCCCACGCGGATGTGGCTGGAAGCGACGCGGGCCAGCACCGCGCCGGGCAGCACCG
This sequence comes from Longimicrobium sp., assembly GCA_030446945.1. Taxonomy (GTDB): domain Bacteria; phylum Gemmatimonadota; class Gemmatimonadetes; order Longimicrobiales; family Longimicrobiaceae; genus Longimicrobium. The sequence continues at coordinate 5,058 of JAUJMI010000223.1, forward strand.
TCTCCCGCCTCACCCTCTCGCCGGTGGCCACCGCGGCGAGCGCGCGGGTGGTGGGGATGCCGAGTGCCGCCATCGCCTCGCTCAGCAGGTACTCGCGCAGCACCGGCCCCAGCGCGGCCCTTCCGTCGCCGCGGCGCGAGTAGGGGGTGGGGCCGGCGCCCTTGAGCTGGACGTCGCGGCGCACTCCGTGGCGGTCGATCAGCTCCCCGAGCAGGATCGCGCGGCCGTCCCCAAGCTGCGGCACGAACCCCCCGAACTGGTGCCCGGCATACGCGGTCGCGATCGGCTCGGCGGTCTCCGGCACGCGATTGCCGGCCAGCACCTGCACGCCTTCCTCGCTGGCGAGCCAGACCGGATCCAGGCCCAGCTCGGCCGCCAGCGGCGCGTTCACCCGGATCAGCCGCGGCGCCGGCACCGGCGTGGGGGCCACGCGGGCGAAGAACCGGTCCGGAAGCCGCGAGTAGCTGTTGTCGAAAGGTGGTCGAACCATGGGTCTGAAGCTCCGGTCATGCTGGGTGTGGAGCATCTCCCTCGCACAACCCACGCCTACCGCGCCACAACGACTCGGGGCAAGGGAGACGATCTAGTCTCCGCACTCCTGCGCGACCCTTTCGCCGAGCACCCGGAGATGGAGTGCTCCGGCGCGGCCGGTTCAGTGAAACGGCAGGCGCGCAGCACTCGCACAAACTGGCGCGATGCGTTATACTACAGGCCCGCGCCTCGTCTCCCGCTCCCACCGTCCCGCTCCGCCGCGCCAGACGCACCCCATGACCTGCATCGCCTTCCTGACCCGCCTGCGCGGCCCATTCGCCGTGCTTGTCGCCGCCGGTGCGCTCTCCGCCTGCCCGGGCGATGGCGGCGGGATCGTGGATCCGCCGCCGCCTCCGGCGCCACCGCCTCCCCCGCCGCCGCCCGCTTTCGCGCTGACCTCGGTTCAGCCGCTGGTACCCGGCGCGACGGTACGGCTGACGGGAACCGCGTTCAACACCGGCCTCCCCGCCACCCTGACCGTCGACGGCCAGAGCGTGCCGGTGGCCCGCGTCTCGGATACGGAGGCGACCTTTGTGGTCCCCGCCGCCTTCCGCACCTGCGAGACCGATGGGCGCAAAGTGGCCGTCACCGCCGCCGCGGCCACCCTCCAGGGCACGCTCGACCTCCCCGACACCGTCGCGCTCGCGCCCGGCCAGTCGCAGGTGCTAGCCGCCGTCGAGGTCGCCTGCCTCAAGCTCCCGGCCGCCGATCAGGACTACGTCCTCACCGCGTTGAACCTCGAGGACTACCCCACCACGGTGGACCCGAACGCCCCGCCCCCCGTCCGCGCGCTCCTCAACCTCACCACCCACACCGCCGCCGGCGGCGAGCCCACCGGCAGCTTCACGCCCAGCGTGCCGATGGTGCACCGGGCC
>JAUJMI010000019.1 GCA_030446945.1 Longimicrobium sp.
CGCTCGCCGTCGATACGGAGGCGCCGGTGGCGGTGGCGGAGGGCGGGGTGATCCGCGCCGGGTTCCACGCGGAGCTGGACGAGCTGCGCTCCGTGCGCGACGGCGCCGTGGACTGGATCGCTCGGCTGCAGACGCGCGAGCGGGAGCGGACGGGGATCGGGTCGCTGAAGGTGGGCTTCAACCGCGTCTTCGGGTACTACCTGGAGATCACGCGCACCCACGCCGAACGCGTCCCATCCGACTACCACCGCAAGCAGACGCTGGCCAATGCGGAGCGGTACTACACGCCCGAGCTGAAGGAGTGGGAGGAGAAGGTGCTGGGCGCGGAGGAGCGCATCGCGGCACTGGAGACGCGCCTCTTCGCCGAGCTGCGGGCGTCCGTCGCGCGCGAGCTGCCGCGCATCCAGCGGGTGGCGGAGCGTGTGGCCGCGGCGGACGTGCTCGCCGCGCTGGCCGAGGCCGCCTGCCGCCGCGACTTCTGCCGCCCGGTGGTCGACGACGGGTTCGCGCTGGAGATCCGCGGCGGGCGCCATCCGGTGGTGGAGACGATGATGCCGCGCGAGGAGTTCATCCCCAACGACCTGAGCCTGGACCCCGAGCGGCGGGTGATGATCCTGACCGGGCCCAACATGGCGGGGAAGAGCACCATCCTGCGCCAGGTGGGGCTGATCGTGCTGCTGGCGCAGATCGGGTCGTTCGTGCCGGCGCGGACGGCGCGCGTGGGGATCGTGGACCGCATCTTCACCCGCGTGGGCGCGTCGGACAACCTGGTGCGCGGGCAGAGCACCTTCATGGTGGAGATGAACGAGACGGCGGCGATCCTGCACGGCGCCACCGCCCGCTCCCTGGTGCTGCTGGACGAGATCGGCCGCGGCACCTCCACCTGGGACGGGCTGAGCGTCGCCACCGCCACCACCGAGCACCTGCACGACGTGACCGGCGCCAAGACGGTGTTCGCGACGCACTACCACGAGCTCACCCGGCTCGCCGAGCGGCTCGCCGGCGTCGTCAACTTCTCCGTCGCCGTGCGCGAGGTGGGGGAGGACATCGTCTTCCTGCGCCGCCTGATCGCCGGCGGCGCCGACCGTTCGTACGGGGTGGAGGTGGCGCGATTGGCCGGCCTGCCCGGCACCGTGGTGGAGCGCGCCAGGGAGATCCTGCGCGAGCTGGAGGCGCAGGCCGAGCCCGCCCCGCCGCGCAGCGGACGCGCGCAGGTGGTGGCGCAGCTCGCCCTCTTCGAGCCCGATCCGCACCCCGCCGTCGAGCGGCTGCGGCGGCTGGACGTCAACCAGGTCACACCCATGCAGGCCCTCGCGCTCCTCGCCGAGCTGGCGGAGACGGCGCGCTCATGACGCGCCTCGTCGCGCTCCTGCTGCTCCTGGCCGCGTGCGACGCGCGGCAGGAGGCGATGACGGCGCCGCGCCCAATCGAGCCGCTGCAGAACGTGGGGAAGGGTGGCTCGCCGTTTCAGTACCCGGAAGAGCTGTGGGACGCGCAGGTCGAGGGTGAGACGCTGCTGCGCCTCTACATCACCGAGCGGGGCGCGGTGGACAGCATGCGCGTGGAGCGCACCAGCGGCTACGAGGCGTTCGACTCGGCCGCGCTGGCCGGGAGCCGGTCGCTCAGATTCGAGCCCGCCCGACGCGGCGACGAGCCGGTGGGCGCATGGTTCATACTTCCCGTGAAGTTCGACTCGGGTGCCGCCGCCGATTCGGCGGGCGACCCTTCCTCCAAGTCCGTGGCCCCATGAACGGTTTCGCCGCTTCGCTCCTCGTCCGCCCGCGCCACACCCGCCCCTACGCCAACATCGTGGAGGCGGTGGGGTGGACTCCGCTGATCCGCCTCAACCAGGTGACGGCGGGGATCCGCACGCCGGTGTACGGCAAGGCGGAGTTCATGAACCCCGGCGGCAGCGTCAAGGACCGCGTGGGGCCCGCCATCATCGAGGCGGCCGAACGCGCGGGCGAGCTGCGGCCCGGCGGCACCGTGGTGGAGGGCACCAGCGGCAACACCGGCGTGGGGCTGGCGCTGGCCGCCGCCATCAAGGGGTACCGCTGCATCTTCACCATCCCGGACAAGATGAGCCAGGAGAAGGTGCGCCTCCTCAAGGCCTTCGGCGCCGAGGTGATCGTCACGCCGACCGCGGTGGCGCCGGACCACCCGGACAACTACGTGATGATGGCGAAGCGGATCGCGGAGGAGACCCCCAACGCCATCCTCGCCAACCAGTTCTACAACCAGGCCAACCCGGAGGCGCACTACGCCACCACCGCGCCGGAGATCTGGGAGCAGACGGAGGGGCGCATCACCCACTTCGTCTCCGCCGCCGGCACGGGCGGTACGCTGACGGGGGTGGGGCGCTTCCTCAAGGAGCGCAACCCGGAGGTCCGCGTCATCGGCGGCGACCCGGTGGGCTCCATCATCGCGGGCTACGCCGCGACGGGGAGCAAGCCCGAGGCGGCGCCGTACAAGGTGGAGGGGATCGGGCAGGACAAGATCCCCGGGACGCTGGACATGAGCGTAGTGGACGAGTGGCGCTCCGTGGCGGACCGCGCCTCGCTGGGGATGGCGCGCCGCCTGACCCGCGAGGAGGGGCTCTTCGTGGGCGGCTCGTCGGGGCTGATCTGCCAGGTGGCGCTGGAAGTGGCGCGCGAGCTGGACGATCCGGACGCCTGCGTCGTCTTCATCCTGTGCGACACCGGCGAGCGCTACCTCTCCAAGATCTACAACGACGAGTGGATGCGCGAGAACCGGATGGTAGAGCCCTCGCGCGTGACCGCGCGCGACATGGTGGGGGGCAAGGGTGACAACGCGCCGTCGCACCTGATCGCCGTGGCGCCGGAGACGCCGGTGCGGCAGGCGCTCTCCTTCATCACCCAGCACAACATCTCGCAGCTCCCCGTGGTGAGCGAGGGAGACTGCGTGGGGCACCTCTCCGAGGCCACGCTGATGTCGCGCGTGCTGGAGAACACCGCCACGCTGGAGCAGTCCGTACAGCACCTGATGGACGCGCCGCTGCCGGTGGTGGACGCGCACGTGGACCTGCCCGGGATCACCCGGCTGCTGAACCGGCAGAACCCGGCCGTGCTGGTGCGCCACGACGGGCGGCTGGCGGGGATCATCACCCGCTACGACGTCCTCCGCTACGTCACCGACGGCCGCTGAGGGGCCGCGGGGGCAAGGCCTTCCAACTCGCCCGTAAAGGTGGACGGAAGGCTTGCCCGGCGTGGCAAACACGTTACATTCCCCGCTACCCGGTGCGGCCCGGCGCGGCTACTGTAATGCGCGTCCCGGGCAGGTGCCCGGGTGATGGTGGAAACTCTCAATCTCCCCGAGAAAACATGATCAAACGCTGTTCGCAGATGGCGGCCGCGCTCCTTTGCGCGATGCTGCTGGCGTTCGGCTGGGCTGGCGACGCGCACGCCCAGGGCGTGACGACCTCCGCCCTGGTCGGGCGGGTAACGAACGAAGCCGGCGCCCCGGTGACCGCCGCCACGGTGGTCGCGACCAACACCCGCACCGGGGCTACCTACCGCGTGGTGACGCGCTCCGACGGACGGTACCAGCTGCAGGGGCTGCAGCCGGGCGGCCCGTACCGGGTGCAGGCCTCGGCGCTGGGGCAGGCCACGCAGGTGCGCAACGGCCTGCAGCTCGCGCTCAGCCAGACGCAGGAGGTCAACTTCACGCTTTCCGCCCAGGCGGTCGCGCTGGAGGGGATCACGGCCACGGCGCAGCGCGAGGGCTCGGTGCTCTCGGCCGGACGCACGGGCGCGTCCACGGTGATCAGCGACTCCTCGATCAGCCGCCTGCCGACCATCACGCGCGACTTCACCGACTTCACGCGCCTCGTGCCGCAGCTCAGCACGGGCGGGGCCGGCACCAGCGCGGGCGGCCGCAACAACCGCTTCAACAACATCCAGATCGACGGGGCCGTCAACAACGACATCTTCGGTCTTGCTGCGAGCGGCACCCCGGGTGGGCAGGCGGGGACCAAGCCGATCACGCTGGAGGCGATCCAGGAGTTCCAGGTGGTGCTCGCGCCGTTCGACGTGCGCCAGGGCGGCTTCACGGGCGCGGGGATCAACGCGGTGACCAAGTCCGGCTCCAACCGCCTGACGGGGAGCGCGGCCTACTTTACGCGGAACGAGGGGCTGGTGGGGAACTACCGGTTCGTCCAGGCGGACACCTCCGCCCGCTCCTTCGAGTTCGGCGACTTCGCGCAGACGGAGGGCGCCTTCTCGGTCGGCGGGCCGATCATCCGCGACCGGGCGTTCTTCTTCCTCGCGGGCGAGCTTTCGCGCCGCGAGGCGCCCAACAGCAGCTTCATCGTGCCGGGCGCCAACGGCGGCTTCGAGACCCGCGGCAACATCTCGATCCCCGGCGTGCGCGTGGACTCGGTGGCCAACATCCTGAAAAACCAGTACGGCTACGATCCGGGCACCTTTGGCGAGGTCAACAACCGGCGCGAGAGCAACAACCTCTTTGGCCGCCTGGACTTCAACCTGGGCGAGAGCAACCGCCTCACGCTGCGCCACAACTACGTGGACGCGTTCGACGACAACTTCGGCCGCAGCGACGCGAACTTCGCGCTGGGGAACTCCGGGTATGTCTTCAACAGCATCACGAACGCCACCGTGGGCCAGCTGAACAGCACGCTGGGCAACCAGTTCTTCAACGAGCTGCGCATCGGCTACACCACGGTGCGTGACAAGCGCGATCCCAACGGCTCGCTCTTCCCCCGCGTGGTGGTGGAAACCCGCGGGTGCGCGGGCTCCAGCTGCTCGGTGGTGGCGGGGTCGGAGAACTTCTCCGTCCAGAACGCGCTGAACCAGGACGTGCTGGAGGTCACCAACGACCTGAGCTTCGCCCGCGGGATCCACAACATCACCGTGGGCACGCACAACGAGTTCTTCGACTTCGACAACCTGTTCGTGCGCAACGCGGCCGGGTTCTACCGCTTCGCGAGCATCGACGCGCTGCGCGAAGGCCGCCCGAGCGAGTACCAGTACACTTTTTTCAACGAGGACACCGAGGGCGCGTCGCGCTCCGCGGCGTTTCCGGTGCGTCAGTGGGCGGTGTACGCGCAGGACCGCGCGGGGCTGGGCTCGCGCTTCACGGTGACCGCGGGGATCCGCTACGACCTGACGCAGTTTCCCGACACGCCGGGGCGCAACCCGCGCTTCGAGACGGCGTTCGACAGCGTGTACCGCGTCCGCAACCGGGGCACCTTTGGCCGGCGCACGGACGAGATCCCGGAGAACACCGGCGTGTTCAGCCCGCGCGTGGGCTTCAACTGGGACGTGCTCGGCGACCAGAGCACGCAGGTGCGCGGCGGCCTGGGCGTCTTCAGCGGCCGCACCCCGTACGTGTACGTGTCCAACGTGTACGGCAACACGGGGCTGGACTACACCCGCTTCACCTGCACGCCGTCCAGCTCGGTGCGCGTCCCCAACTTCGTGGCGGACCCCCAGGCGCAGCCGCGCGGGTGCCTGAATGCCGCCGGCGTTCCCCAGCCGGCGAGAGCCGCCGCCAACGAGATCAACACGATCAGCCCGGACTTCAAGCTGCCGCGGGTGACGCGCTACTCGCTCGCGGTCGACCGGCGGCTCGCGCTCGGCTTCATCGGCACTCTGGAGGGGCTGTACACCCAGAGCCTTTCGGACCCGGTCTACCGCGACCTGACGGTGGGCGCGGCGACCGATACCATCCGCAACGGCCGCGTGGTGTACTCGCGCATCACCGCGCCGGGGTTCGGCAACGTGTACGACGTGTTCAACACGGACCAGAACCGCAGCTACAACCTCACGGTGCAGTTGCAGCGCCCGTTCGAGGACGGGTGGGAAGCCTCGATCGCCTACACGCGGTCCAAGTCCGAGGACGTGAACTCGCTGACCTCTTCACAGGCGCAGTCGAACTTCCGCTTCAACCCGGTGGTCGACAGCCCGAACAACCCGAAGCTCCGTCCGTCGAACTTCGACGTGCCTCATCGCGTCGTCGGCTCGGCTACCCGGCAGTTCGAGTTCCTGCGGCGTGCGGCGACCGACCTGTCGCTGATCTACGTGGGCGAGAGCGGCACGCCGTTCTCGTACACCTACTCGGGTGACATCAACAACGACGGCTCCAACGCCAACGACCTGGTGTACGTACCGCGCGACATCAGCGAGGTCCGCTTCGAGCCGGCGAGCGGCAACAACCGGATCACCCCGCAGCAGTCGTTCGCCAACCTGAACGCCTTCATCGATCGGGTGGAGTGCCTCCGCGAGGCTCGCGGGCGCGTGCTGGAGCGCAACGCCTGCCGCCAGCCGTGGAGCAACCGCTTCGACGTGCGCGTGGCCCAGTCGGTGCCGACGCTCCGTCGGCAGGGTGCGCAAATCACGCTGGACATCCTGAACGTCGGCAACCTGATCAACCCGCGCTGGGGGCGGAGCGAGTTCATCAGCAACCAGAACGAGGTCCTCCTGGTCCGCAGCGGTACCTCGGTGGCGGGCCCGGCCAACAACCAGCAGGTCCTGCTGCGCTCGTTCGCGCCCAAGCGGGACGTGTTCCGGGTGAGCGACCTCAGCTCGCGCTACCAGATCCAGGTGGGCGCCCGCTACAGCTTCTAGTCCCGCCCGGGGCTGGAACGAAGCAGAGGGGCGGGGCGGCGAAAGCCGCCCCGCCTTTTCGTTGCACACCACGCCTTGCGCGCGCCGCCGCGGCGGGCTACAACCGAGCGCGCCGGCGATGCGGCCGGGCATGCCTGGACTCCTCTTCGCAGGGCAGATGAAACCGTTCCTGATCGGGATCGCCGGGTGTACCGGCTCGGGGAAGACCACCGTGGCGCGCCGCATCTACCAGTCGCTGCACCTGGACTCGGCGGCGTTCATCGACCATGACGCATACTACCACGACCTCGCCCACATGCCGGTGGAGGAGCGGCAGCGGATGAACTTCGACCACCCCGACTCGCTGGACAACGACCTGCTGATCGGGCAGCTGGAGCGGCTGCTGGCCGGCGAGGCGGTGGAGAAGCCCGTCTACGACTTCACGCGACACACCCGCGCCGCGGAGACGGTGAGGATCGCGCCGCGCCACGTGATCCTGGTGGACGGCATCCTCCTCTTCGCCGACGCGCGGCTGCGGGAGATGTTCGACCTCAAGACCTTCGTGGACACGGAGGCGGACGTGCGCTTCATTCGCCGACTGCGCCGCGACACGGAGACGCGCGGGCGCTCGCTGGAGGCGGTGATCGAGCAGTACCTGGGCACCGTGCGCCCCATGCACTTCGAGTCCGTCGAGCCCACCAAGCGCTACGCGGACGTGATCCTTCCGCGCGGCGGGCAGAACACCGCCGGTATCGAGGTGTTCGCGGCGAGGATCCGCGAGCGGCTGGCGGAGAAGGCCAGGGCGGAGGCGGCGGAGGTGGGGCAGGGGGTGTGAGGGGAAGGGTCGGGGGCTGGATCACCGTGGGCTGAAGCCCCCGGCTGGAACCACGGGAAGGCGGCTGAAGCCGGCTCGCGAACCGCGGCATTGGACCCGGAGCCGGCGAAGGCGGACTTCGTGTGGCTCGAGCGGCGAATTCATACGCTCCTGGACCGATCGTTGGGGGACTCGGCTTGACCGGCCCGGCGCGCTTCCGGTATACTCCCTCGAAACCCTGTACGAACCCCCGCGATCCCGGAGGAGCAAACCGAGCGCGATCCACGGACCGAACGAGGTGCTGATGCTGCGTGCACCCCCGGTTCTGCTCCTGCTCCTGGCGCTCTTCGGGCTGGGGCTCCCCCCCGCACTGTGGGGGCAGGACTCCGACGAACGAGCCCCGGTGGTGCCATCCAAGGGCTACCGGCTGGAGCAGAACTACCCCAATCCGCCGAACCCGGACACATACATCCCGTTTTACCTGGAGGAGGGCCTGTTCAAGGATGGCGAGCCCCGGGTCGTCACCATCCGGATCGTAAACATGTTTCGTCAGCTGATCGCCGTCCCCAAGGCGGTCGGGCATCCCCGCGGCAAGGACGTGCGCGTGCAGGGGCTCCGTTACACGGAGCCAGGCCGCAAGGTGGCCTACTGGGATGGCCGCGACCTGAACGGAAGGCGCGCCCCATCGGGGCTCTACTACTGCGAGCTGGTGGTCGGCGACCGGCGCGAGCCGGACCTGATCCGCATCATCGTCGCCAACCCCTCGAAGCGCTCGCGCTTCATCCCCCCCATCTTTCGAAGACCGTGAAGCCGGCCACGGATCCTGATCCGAGGCCGGCTTCACTATAGTGCGTATTGCCCAGTGCTCAGTGCCAAGTAACCGGGCACCAGGCACTGGGCACTGCCCTTCAATCGATCAGATACAGGAAACGTCCGCAGCTCTGGCACGAGCGCACTTCCTCGTTCCGATCCGCGTCGGAGGCGAGGGCGGTGGGGATCTGGACGAAGCAGCCGTAGCAGGTGCCCCGGATGACGGGGACCACCACGCGCGGCTGCTTGTTGGCGATCCGGCGGTAGCGGCCGCGGACGTCGGGGGCGAGCGCCTCCTCCATCTCCGCGATCTTTGCGTCCAGAATGCTGAGCGCTTCCTCCGTGCTCAGCCCGAAGACGGCTTCCTGCATGTCGCGCGACGGGGTCTCCCCCAGCTCGCGGCGCTGCGTCTTCAGGTCCTGGATCTCCAGCAGTGCTTCCAACTCGGGGTGCATACGTGGGGCTCTCCGCGCCTCAGACGCCCTTCTCCTGAAGGAGCGCGAGGAATTCCAAAGGATTGGTGAGTTCGTCGAGCCGGGCGGACACGTCCGGCTCCTTGGAGAACTGCGCGATCTTGCCCAGCACGGGGAGGTACCGGTTGGAGACCTCCAGCGGCGGCGCCACGATCAGAAAAAAGTAGCGCGCCGGCTGCTCGTCGATGGCCTTGAAGTCAACCCCCGACGTCTTGCGGCCGAACGCCACGCGCAGCCGGTTCACCACCAGCGAGCGGCAGTGGGGGATGGCGATCCCCCTGCCGATCCCGGTGGAGCCCAGGTTTTCCCTGCGCTTCAGCATCTTGTAGAGGATCCCCTGCGACTTCTCGTCGACTGCGAGCAGGGCAATGAGCTCCTTGAGGATCTCATCCTTGCTCTCGCCTTTGAGGTCGAGCTGGATCGCGCCTTCGGTAAAGAATTCGCGAAGTTCCATATCTGCAATTCCCGGTGATTTACACGAGTCGGCTTTCAGGGTCCCGTCAAGGACGCCGGAATGTAAGCGCCGCGCCGATGCCTGTCAAAACCAACGACTTAGCTTCCGGCTCGCCGTAGCGCGCGCGCAGGGCTCAGAAATAAGTCTTGCCTGCGGAATTCAAACGACGTAAAGTGTGCCATTCGGGGCGAGCTCGCGCAGTACGTCGGCGGCAGCAACGGCGTGGGGGTTTCCCCGGGCGCCAGCGTACGGTTTTCCGTGCAGGCGCAGGGCGACGGAGATTCGCGCGGCTGGACTCATACAGCCGCTCACGCTCTCCGCGGCCGGGGAGGCCTATCCGCTGCAAGCCTCCGCCTCGAACTATCCGATGAGGAGGGTTTCGCGCGGGCGTGACCGCGCGATCGGTGGGGTCGTTGGGGCGGTGATCGGTCTGGCTGGCGCGAAAGCGGCCGGTGGGAACGACAAGGAAGCAGCGGCGGCGGCGGGCGGAGCCGTGGGCGTCGTGGCAGCTTCGGGGACCCAGGCGTGCCTGAGTGACGAGGGGGCCATCGACGTCACCCTGGATGCTCCACTCTACCTGCCGGCGCACTGACCCGGGCACGCCAGAATCGTGCGGAACGCGAGCGGGGCCGGAGTTTGTCCGGCCCCGCATTCTTGTATCCTCCGTCGGCGCCCGCCGCGTCAGCGCATCGCCTCGGGGTCCGTGCCGTTGCGGCGGCACCACTCCCTGTAGGCGAAGGGAGAGATCTCGGACGGCTTGATCTCGCTGCGCCCGCCCCAGAAGACGTTGGTATAGCCGACCGGGACGCCCGCCTCCTCGAGGTGCCGGTCGATGGCGGCCTTGTGGGCGAGCACCGTCTCCTTCTCGGTGCCGTGTGCCACGCCCATGATGTTGACGCCGCCGAAATCGGGCCCGCCCTCGCGCCAGTAGGCGTGCGTCATCACGAAGTGGCGCCCCACCTCGCGCCCCGCATCGATCTCGCGCCCCTCCGGCACGCGCCAGTGGAAGAGCGCGTTGTAGCGAGTCACCCGCTCCCCCGCGGAATTGGGCTTGTAGTGCTCCAGGAAGGTGGAGAAGCGCCCGATGACGCCGCGCCGGTTGAGGTCGCGCGCCACCTGAAGGAACTGCTCCAGCGATACCCCCGCTTCTTCCGCCCGCGCCGTCCACGGGTGGTCGGTGATCTCCTCGGCGGCGAACTCGCGCTTCAGAGCCTCCAGGATGCGCCACTCCAGCTCCGACAGCTCCACGATGTTCGTGTCCAGCACCTGGCCGAGCTCTTCGGAACGCGCGCCCGGCTCCAGGCCGCGCCGCCGCACGTGGCCCACGCCCAGCGCGAACAGCTTGCGGGCCGGGAGCAGCTTGCAGGCGAGGGCGCCGGTGCGCTCCATCAGGAAGCGCGCATGCTTCTCCATCGAAAAGCCCTGCGGCACCTTGAGCGTCGTCCACAGGCGGTACTTCGACCCCGGCGTCTCGCGGTCGGTGGAGCGGATGACGACGTGGCCGGAGAACGGGTCTTCGCGGAACATGTACTCGAAGGCGTCGTCCAGCCGCTCCGGTGTCACCTGCCACGCCACCAGCGCGCCGGGGGCCAGGTTGGTGGCCATCAGCGTCTGCCGCACGCGGCGGATGGTGCCCGACGCGAGCATCGCGCGGATACGCTCCAGCACCGTCTCCAGCTCCATCCCGCTGAGGCGTGCGATCTCCTGGAACGGCTCGTCCTGGAACCCCTGTACCCGGTCCTCGGAGACGGCCAGGATGCGGGCGTTGACGGGGTCGGTGGTCTCCACCGGAACGGTGGTCGTATCGCTCATGGTTCCGCTGGCCTCGTGTGATGCGCCGTTCACCCCTCCCCCGCGGCCGACGCCCCGGAGGCGGTCCCCTGGCTGCGGAGCGTCACCTTGTACATTTCGGGCGGCGCATTGGGCTTCACCCGCACCGACTTCGCGGGGATGCCCACGTTGACGTGGTAGGGGCGCACGTCCTTGGTGGCCACCGCCATGGCCCCCACCATCGCGTTCTCCCCCACGTGCGTCCCCGCGAGCACCGTCGCGTGATAGGTGACGCGCACTCCGTCTGCGATCACCGTGCGCAGGTTGCTGACGTCGCGCTGGTCCACGATGGAGTGCGTGTGCGAGTAGATGTTCGCGTAGTCGGAGATCGAAACGCCGTTCCCCAGCACGATCCCGCCGCGGTCGTCGAGCAGGACGTTGCGGTGCACCACCACGTCGTCGCCCACCTCCAGGTTGTAGCCGTACGAGAACTCGACGAAGTGGAAGCACTTGAAGTTCTTCCCCACGCGCTTGAACAGGTACGGCGCCAGCGCGCGGCGGAATTGCACGCCCAGGTGCACGTTTCCGCCGAGGGGGCTGCGGTCGAACATCTGCCACATCCACAGGAGCGGTTTGCGCTCGTTGAAGCGCTCCACGTCCACCTCGGCGTAGTACTCCGGCTCCAGGGTGACGTTGCGCGCGTCCATCTGTGCCAGCGCCGCCTGCACCGCGAGCGGGAGGCTGCGCGGGTCGACGCCGGCCACGCCCGGATAGAAGAGGGCGGTGAGCGTCTGGCGGCAGAGCTCCCAACGGTCGTCGCCGCGCGCGAGCGCCTCCTGCAACTCCCCCAGCCACCGGTCGTACAGCGCGGTCGCCTCGGCGGCCGGGTCCAGCTTGCGCAACGTATATATCGGCATGGCGTCGGGGCCTTCGGGTGTGCTTTTGCGTGCCGCCTGTCGCTCGGAAAGGTAGAGCGGGGGCGAGCGGGGGTCAAACCGCGCGGGAACGGCCAACGGGGAGCGGCTGCGCGGGTGCACGGGCCAGCGCGGCAGCCGGGCGGGGACAGCGCACTGCCCCTACCGCATGGTGCGTCGCGTACAGGGCCGGGGCGGCGGCCTCGGCTCGCCACCCTGAGCGCCGCCGCCGACCTGGTGATCATCGAGGGCGCGGGGAGCCCGGCGGAGATCAACCTGTCGGCCGGCGCCGACCGCGAGCGCATCCGCGGGTTCATCGTCAACAAGGTCCGCGGCGACGCCGCGCTGCTGGCGCCCGCACCCGCCATCCTCCACGAGAGGACGGGGGTGCCCACGCCGGGAGTGGTTCCCCACCTGCGCCTGGACCTCCCCGAAGAAGACGCCGCGTCGCTGTCGGACAGGGGAGCCCGAGGGGAGATCGGGACCGCGGCGGTTCGGCTGCCGCACATCCGGGCGGTCCGTCCAACGGACCGCGACGTGCGGCTCGGCGGCCAGCAGGTCCGGGCCTCGAAGTTCGCCAGGCGCCGGAGCGAGCCCGGATCGTGCTCCCCGGGACCCGCAACACGACCGGCGATCTGCGCCGGCTGTGTGGTTTCGCTCCGCGGTCGTGGGTAGCGGTCCTACCCGCCCCGAGCCTTGCGGGGCCGTAAACTCTCCTGATAGACTCGCAGCACCCGAGGAGAGTCGTTCAGAAGCGGAACCATCTGAGGTCCGTCACCCTGACCCCGGCCTGTTTGCGTTGCCCATCGCCAGCGTTCCTGAGCCAACTGTGAACGATTCCCTCGAAGCAGCCATCCAGCGAGAGCTGAGTGGGCTCAAAAGTGCTGACCTTCACAGAGCTTTTCGGAAGGTTGAGGCCCGCGCCGGCGCGAACGTCATTGTTGACGGAAAGGCTGCGGTAGACTTCTCGTCCAACGATTATCTTGGGCTCGCGGGGCACCCCGAACTAGCTCACGCGGTCAAAGCAGCAATGGACGCGGATGCGCTGGGTGCCGCGGCGTCCCGGAATCTGGCGGGCAACCATCCGCTTCACGAGGAGCTCGAGCTTCAGCTCGCGCGCATGAAGGGAGCTGAGGCGAGCCTCCTCTTCACCTCTGGGTATGCAGCCAACATTGGAGCGATCCCCGCTTTCGCCGGAAAGCGCGACGTGATCTACTCGGATTCACTGAACCACGCCTCCATCATCGACGGCTGCCGGTTATCTCGAGCCGAGGTACGCACCTTTCCACATGCAGATACCTCCGCCCTGGCTCAGCTTCTGAGGGGGGACGAGGGCAAGTACCGCAGGCGCATCATCGCTGTGGAAGGAGTCTACTCCATGGATGGTGACTTGTGTCCTCTCGACCGCGTCGTTTCGCTCGCGCGAAAGTTCGATGGGTGGATCTATCTGGACGACGCGCATGGCACGGGGGTACTTGGCGCAACCGGTGGCGGCACGGCAGAACACTGGAATCTGCAGGACGATGTTGACATCACGGTCGGAACCCTGGGAAAAGCTCTGGGAGTCTCTGGAGCGTTCATCGCCGGTCCGCAGATCCTTCGCGAATTCCTCCTGAACCGCGCACGCTCATCCATTTTCACCACCGCCAGCCCTTCCGCATTGGCTGCCGGCGTTCTGGCGGCACTCCAGGTCGCAACGGCGCAGCCGTGGCGCCGAGAACGGCTCTGGGCGAACGTGCGCCAACTGCGCGAAGGACTGGCGGAACTCGGGCGTGGTACCGCTGCTGGGTCGCCAGGGCATATCGTCCCGGTCATTATCGGAGAGGCGCGCCCCACGGCGGAGGTCGCGAACCGGCTACTCGAACGGGGATTTCTGGTGGGCGGGATTCGCCCACCCACCGTTCCTCCCGGTGGCTCACGGCTCCGCATCACGGTGAGCGCTGCACACTCGTCCGATCAGATCGCCGCATTGCTGTCCGCGTTGGCCGACACTCTGCCCCCAGCTCCCGGATGACGTTCGCTGCTGATCCTGGCTGCCAGCACGCCCGATCACCGGCTTCCGCCGACCGCCCCGTCCGTCGGGCAGCGCTTGGGGCTGAACGCGCTGGCCTTCGGGTGCGGTTGTCCTTCGCACAGGGACTCCTGCTACCGCCGAATCCCGGGAACTGGCATCCAGGCCGACAGCAGTGCCGGAAGCCAGATCCATGTACCGGCCGGTGCGAGCCGGGGCATTTCACTTCGATCGTGGCGAGCATCTGATGGTCAGGGCGGATGGCGCCACCCTGTTCCGACATTCCGTCCGTGCGATGGTTGGTTTAGCCCAGCGGGCCCTGGGTTCCGCGGGAGTCAGCGCAGCCGGCACCGACTGGTTCATCCCCCATCAGGCGAGCAGCCGCATGATTCAGAGAAGTGCCGAAACGTCGAGCATCCCGCCGGAGCGCATCGTTCGCAATCCTGAGCGGTATGGCAACACCTCGGCCGCAAGCATTCCCGTCGAGTCGCATGAGGCTTCAGCGGATCGGCGTATCGAGGAGGGCACCCCTGTCCGCATGGCGGCAGCAGGCGCGGGTCTCGCGTCCGGCGCGGCCATTTTCCAATCGCGTTTCCGATGAGCCCGTGGCAGGATCTGGATCGTGCGCATCTCTGGCACCCGTACACCCACCACGGAAGTTCCCCCGCGCCCATCCCCATCGTGCGCGCGGAGGGTGCGTACCTGTACGACGCCGGTGGGCGCGCGATTCTGGACGCGATCTCCTCCTGGTGGGTTACTCTGCATGGACACGCGCATCCGGTGATTGCCGAGGCGATCGCGGAGCAGGCCCGTACCCTTGAGCAGGTGATCTTCGCCGGCTTCACTCACGAGCCCGCCGCCCGTCTGGCGGCGGAGCTGGTCTCCATCCTGCCCGAGGGACTGGAGCACGTCTTCCTCTCGGACAATGGCTCCACCGCGGTGGAAGTCGCCCTCAAGATGGCGCTGCAGTTCTGGAGCAATCAGGGGCAAACGCGCCCATTGATCGCCACGCTGGAGAACGCGTATCACGGGGATACCTTCGGGGCGATGAGCGTCAGCGCGCGCGGCATATTCACGGAGCCGTTCGGACAGCACCTCTGGGAGGTTGCTCGTCTCCCGGACCCGACCACGGGGGAGACGCTCCCGGCGTTGGAACGGCTCCTGGATGAGCGCGGCGGCGAACTGGCCGCCCTGATCGTCGAGCCGCTCCTCATGGGCGCCGGCGGGATGCGGATGTGGGGCGAAGACGTGTTGCGCGCGCTCCGTGAACGGACCCGGGAGCAAGGGATCCTCCTCATCGCCGACGAGGTTCTGACCGGCTTTGGCCGCGTGGGCTCTCTCTTCGCCTGCGAACGGGCGGGCGTGCAGCCGGACATCATCTGCCTGTCCAAAGGCATCACCGGCGGCTTTCTTCCGCTGGGAGCTACCGTGGCGAGTGCAGAAATTTGGGAGGCGTTCTGGAGCGGGGACCGGAGGCGGACCCTCTTCCACGGCCACTCCTACACCGCAAATCCACTTGCCTGCGCCGCTGCGCGCGCCTCTCTCCGCTTACTGGATGACGAATCCGGGCATCGCCGCATCGCCATCGAGGCGGCGCACCACGACGGGCTGCGCGGAATCCGCTCTCATCCCCGGGTGCGGAACGCCCGCGTCCTGGGCACCGTGGCCGCTCTGGACCTGGTCGCTGAACCCGGGTATCTGAGCCCCATCGGTCAGGAGCTCGGATCGTTTGCGCTGGAGCATGGAGTCCTTCTCCGCCCGCTCGGGAACGTGCTCTACCTGCTCCCGCCCTACTGCACCACGCCTGCGGAAGTCGCGGGGGTGTACGAGATCATCCAGCACTTCCTGGAGGATCGGTGATTCGCCCGGGAGTGGGGCGGCGCGGACACGGCGTCGTTGCCGGAAACCGGCTCGGAGTCATCAAGCACACTCTGCTGACGCCTGCAGGCGGCCATGCGGCAGGGTTGCGCGTCGGGCGAGTGGTGCAGAATGCGCTCACCTCGAATGTTTCCGGGCGCGGAAGAGAGCAACTGCAGGTTCTGGCCGAGACTTCGGGACCTTTCCCGGTGATCCCATTCCCTCGGTAGACCAGCCGTGCGATCTTGACCAGCTCGCCGAAGCTGCGGAGCGGCCTGGCGCGATTGCTCGTCGACTCCGTGCCACCCGCCCGCGCACCGGATAACTGCTCCACACGAGTGAAATCGCTGCTGATGGCCGGCAGTCGCCATGTACCGGACTCAACCCCAAGGACTGATGCTGAAACGAGCGAACGACACCTCCGACTGGAACCGCCTGGCCGATCACGCCCTTGCGGGGGAACTCCTCTCCCGGAATGAGGCCCGCGCGGTTTTGGCAGCCGGAGACGAGATGATCCTGGATCAGCTGGCGGCCGCATATCGGGTGCGCCGGCACTTCTGGGGCAACCGGGTTCGGCTCCACTTCCTCCTGAACGCGCAGAGTGGCCTCTGCCCGGAGGACTGCCATTACTGCTCGCAGTCGACGATCTCCGCGGCGGAGATCGCCAAGTACCCGATGATAGCGCAGGAGAAGATCCTGGATGCTGCCGCACGCGCCGCGCGACTAAAGGCGGGGACCTTTTGCATGGTCATCTCCGGACGTGCTCCGGGAGAGCGGGTGTTCAACAAGGTTCTTGATGCGGTTCACGAGGTGAAGGCGAGACATGACCTGAAGATCTGCGCCTGCCTGGGGCTGTTGAGCGAGGAGCAGACTCGCCGCCTCGCCGAGGCCGGGGTGGACCGGGTGAACCACAATCTGAACACCTCCGAGAGTCACACGCCCAACATCGTGAGCACTCATACCTTTGAAGACCGCCGGCAGACTGTACGAGCGGTGCAGGCGGCGGGCATCACAACCTGCTCCGGAGGGATCATCGGGATGGGGGAGTCGGACGACGATGTAATCGATCTCGCTCTGGAGCTGCGCAGGATGGAGGTTACCAGCGTACCCGTCAACTTCCTGATCCCCGTTCCCGGCACGCCCTTCGAGGACCGCCAAGAACTCGATCCGCGCCGCTGCCTGCGGGTCCTCTGCCTCTACCGCTTTCTCCTCCCCTCTCAGGAGATCCGGATTGCGGGTGGACGCGAGGTGCACCTGCGGTCCCTCCAGCCCTTGGGACTGTACGCCGCCAATTCGATCTTCATCGGCGACTACTTGACGACCGGAGGGCAGGAGCCACGCAAGGACATCGAGATGATTCGGGACGCCGGTTTCGTACTGGAAAAGGCCGACGGCTCTGAGTTCGAGGGTGATCCGCTGGAGGATTTTCCCGAGCATGTCCTCCAGACCCCTCTTCCGGTACTGCGACATCCCACGGCACCGCATTACGCTGGACCACGTTGAGAATGCCCCGGGGCCGAGGGCGTTCGATGGACTCGGCCTCAGAGGGCGGAACTCATCCTGAGGCCGCCTGGGTTCGCCTCCGGAGGCCCGTACCACCCCGGAGTGGGATGTGCGCCGTGGTGGTCCCGGCAGACATCCGGGCCCTCTGTGGTCGTGTCTGCCGGCGTGGAGATCTGGCGGGGTGTCGCTATCGCAACGGCCTCGCGGCGGAAGGCCGCGACCCGCACAAGAAAACACCGCATGATGCCTTTAGCCCCGCACCACAACATAATGACCGCGCCCTCGTCTGCCCGGATGCGCCGTTCGGCTCTCGCCGCAATTCCGATGCGCCCGTGAGTGCGCGGACGTTGATGGTGCAGGGCACCTCGTCCGGCGCGGGCAAGTCGCTCATCACTGCCGGGCTCTGCCGCATCTACGCGCGCCGGGGGCTGCGGGTGCTCCCCTTCAAGGCGCAGAACATGAGCAACAACGCGGCGGTTACGGCTTGTGGCGGTGAGATCGGGCGCGCGCAGGCGCTGCAGGCGCGGGCCGCGGGCGTCGAGGCGCGGGTGGAGATGAACCCGGTCCTGCTGAAGCCCCTCGCCGACACCCGTTCCGAGGTGGTGGTGCTCGGCCGGCGCGACCCCCGGCTGACGTCCCTGTCGTGGACGGAGCGCAAGCCGGCGCTGTGGCAGGTGATCCGCCAGTCGCTCGCCACCCTGCGCGCCGACGCCGACCTGGTGATCATCGAGGGCGCGGGGAGCCCGGCGGAGATCAACCTGCCGGACGTGGTGAACATGCGGGTGGCGCGTGAGGCGGACGCGCCGGTGCTGCTGGTGGCGGACATCGACCGGGGCGGCGCGTTCGCCCATCTGTACGGCACCTGGGCCCTTCTTCCCGGCACCGACCGCGAGCGCATTCGCGGTTTTATCCTCAACAAGTTCCGCGGCGACGCCGCGCTGCTGGCGCCCGCACCCGCCATCCTCTACGAGAGGACGGGGGTGCCCACGCTGGGAGTGGTTCCCCACCTGCGCCTGGACCTCCCCGAAGAAGACGCCGCGTCGCTGCCGGACAGGGGAGCCCGAGGGGAGATCGAGATCGCGGCGGTCCGGCTGCCGCATCTGGCGAACTTCGACGACCTGGACCCCCTGGCCGCCGAGCCGGACGTCGCGGTCCGTTGGACGGACCGCCCGGATGCGTTGGAGCGAGCCCGCGCCATCGTGCTCCCCGGGACCCGCAACACGACGGACGACCTGCGCTGGCTTTGGGAGAGCGGAATGGGCGCGGCCATCCGTGCCCGGGCGGCGGCCGGGGTTCCGGTGGTCGGGTTGTGCGGCGGGTACCAGATGCTGGGAACCTTCGTGGCCGACCCCCTCGGCCTGGAGGGCGGGGGCACCGTTCCCGGTCTGGCGCTGCTGGAAACGAGCACCGAACTGGCGGCCGGAAAGACCACCCGCCAGGTGCGCGGGCGCTGGCGGTCTCGATCCGCGCCCTTCGCCGGGCTCGCCGGGCGCGACGCAGCGGGATACGAAATCCACCACGGGCTGACGAGGCTCGGGCCGGGCGCCGAATGCCTGTTGGAGGTCGAGGGCGAGCCGGCCGGCGCGGTGGCCGGCAGGGTCTGGGGGTGCTACCTGCACGGGATCTTTGGGGACGACGCGCTCCGGGCCGCCTGGCTGGCCGCGCTGCGTTCCGCCGCGCCGCCTGCGCTCCGCTGGAACGCGCACCTGGAAGGGGAGCTGGACCGCCTGGCCGTCGCCGTGGAGGGCGCGCTCGACATGGACGCAGTCGACCGGATGACGGGGGCATGGGCCGTATCATCCTGATCACCGGGGGGGCGCGAAGCGGAAAGAGCGCCTACGCCGAGCGCCGGGCGGCGGAACTCGGTGGATCGGCGGTCACCTACGTGGCCACGGCCGAGCCGCTGGACCGGGAGATGGAGCGGCGGATCGCGATGCACCGGGCCGAACGCCCGGAGGGCTGGACCACACGCGAAACCCCCCGCGACGCGGCCGCCGCGGTCCGCTCGGCCGTCACCGCGACGGTGCTGGTGGACTGCATGACCGTGCTGGCGTCGAACGTCCTGCTCGCCGCCGACGTGGAAGGCTCGGGGGCCGCCGAAGCCGCGGTGCGCGCCGAGGCGCAGGCGCTGTGCAGGGCGGCGCTGGAGAGGACCGGGACCACGCTGGTGGTGACCAACGAGGTGGGGATGGGAGTGCACCCGCCCACCGCCCTGGGACGCTGGTACCGCGACGCGCTGGGCCGCGCCAACGCCCTGCTGGCCGCGGCGGCCGACGAGGTGGTGCTGATGGTCAGCGGCATCCCGCTGACCATCAAACCGGGGCGCTAGCCCACCCCCCGCTCGTCCACCGGCTCGGCGATCCCCGCCTCGCGAAAGGTGCGCACGTCGCGGAACAGCGCGCACGCCGCGTCGACGAGCGGAAGGGCGAGCACCGCGCCGGAGCCCTCGCCCAGCCGCAGCGCCAGTTCCAGGAGGGGCCGCAGCCCGAGCTCCCGCAGGACCCGCTCGTGCCCCGGCTCGGCCGAGCGGTGCGACGCGATCAGGTACCCGGTGGCGGACGGGGAGAGCCGGGTCGCCACCAGGGCCGCGACGCCCACGATGAACCCGTCCAGCACGACCGGGATCCGCCGCGCCGCTCCGGCCAGGACGGCGCCGGCCAGCGCCGCGATCTCGAAGCCGCCGGCCGCGGCCA
>JAUJMI010000020.1:0-10478 GCA_030446945.1 Longimicrobium sp.
TCAGGATCTCCCCCGAATGAGGGTCGAGCAGGCCGAGAAGGACGTCGAGCAGCGAGACACGGCGCGCAGAAGGCGCGAGCCCTCGTTGCCCTCCTGGTAGCCGGTGTCCGCCTGGTTCTTGGTGATGACGGCCAGCACGTAGTCCCCCGTGGGCGCGTTCACCAGCAGCACCTCCGAGCGGGAGCGGTCCACGAAGCCCTGCTTCGACGCCGCCTGCACGGTGGGCGGGATCTGCGAGAGCGCCTCGCCCTTCCAGTAGCTGTTGGTCAGCATCCGGTACATGTCCTCGGATGCGGCCGGGCTCACCGCGCGCCCCTCGCGGATCATCACCAGCGCCTCGGCGATCTCCCGCGGCGTCGTCTGGCCCCACCCGTACTTCGAGCGCGCCTCTTCGCGCCCCGGCGTGCGCGAGTTGACGCGCGTGTGGCGGAAGCCGTGCGCAGCCAGCCACTCGTTGACCGCCGCGCCCCCGCCCACCTCCGCCTGGATCCAGAGGCTCGCCACGTTGTCGCTCACGGTGAGCATCAGGAAAGCCAGCTCGCGCAGCGGAAGCGTGTCGCCGGGCGCCATGTACGCGACCACGTCGGTGCTCTCCACGTACCGGTAGTTGAGCGTGTCCGGCCGCGGCACCCTCGCCTCCAGATCCAGCTTCCCCCGGCTCACCCGGTCGTAGAGCGTGAGGAGGATGGGCACCTTGATCAGGCTCGCGGTGGGGAAGACCGTGTCCGCGTCGACGGCCACGGTGGCGCCCGTGCGCAGGTTGCGCGCGTAGATGCCCACGTCGCCGCGGAAACCGCGCACCACGTTCTGGAGCTTGGCCGCGAGTGCCGCGTCCGTCCGCGCCTGCCCGCTCAGCGGCGCGGCGGTGAGAAGGAAGAGCAGCGATAGGCACGCCCTGGCAAAGACCCGCGTCCGATGACGATTCAAACGATCCCTCCACTGGAGAATCTGGTAAAGTTCGATGGCGAGCCAGCAGCATCGTGCGGAGGTCACGGAGAGAACCTGCGCGGAAACCACACCTTCGCCCTCAGCCGCCGTCCTTGCGCACGCGAACGCCGGGCTCGGGGTCGTCCCGGATGATTCCGCCGTCCCAGGTCGAGAGCTCCTTTGCGCCCGTGGAGCTCCAGCCGTCCGCGGAACGCGTGAACAGGTACGCGTACCGGGTGCCCCACGTGGTGAGAAAGGATCCGTCTTCCGGTTTGCTCCCTCTGACCTCCACCACGACGGCGACCGTGGTTCCCACCGGTAGCGTAATGCCCGAGTCGCGTGCGATCCCCTGCCCCGCGATGCGGCGCAGCTCCGCCATCTCGCGTACCACCACCATCCCCCTCGTACCGATACGGGTGAGGTGCGTAGAATCGCGGACCGCCGGCTGAACCGGGCTCCGCTCGCGGAGCGCGGCGGCCACGGCGGAGTCGAACGGCGTCTCCGCTGGCAGGATGAGCACCGGCTCGCGCTTCTCCGCCGCTTTGTACATCGGTTCGACGTACGCGGCGACCGCCCGCGCCAGCCCAAGCGAGTCGGCGGAGATCTGCGCCTCCGCCGGTCGGATGCACAGCAGGAGCGCGGCGAACACCAGCGCTGCCACCCGAGGACGGTTCATCGTGCATCTCCGGAGATCGGGTGGGCGAGCGAAACGGGTCAGGGAGCGGACGAGTTGGCCAGGACGATCTGTGCCGCCACTGCCTGGGCGAACTCGGGCAGCCGCGTCTTCCGGGACTGCGACTCGGGAACCGTGCCGCGCACCTTCACCAGCGTGCTGCCGGCGGCGTAGACGTTGTAAAAGGATACCGCGATCCCTTCCCGCGTCCTGAACGCGTACGTGACACGGAAGCCGGGCAGCACGTGAGCGCCCGCGCGAACGGTGTCCGCCTCCTCGTGCGCGATCTCGTAGCTTTCGTACACCCCGCGGGCACGCTGGTACTCGAGCGTCTGCCCGAAGCCCTGGACCTCATCGGCGATCACGCTGGCCGTGTCCCATGCGGAGTCCGCGGGAACGGGCTGGTAGATGTAGACCGTGGCGTAGCTGGAGTCGGTCTTCTGCGAGGGCGCGTACTGGTACGACACCCCGTACCCGGGATCCTTGAAGTCGTGCCGCTCGCCGCGCAGGTATTCGCCCACCTTCACGGGCGCCTCGACCTCCGTGGGGGCCTTGTCCAGCGGCGGCTTCGTGTCCTGCGCCGCCCCCGGCGCGGCCTGGAGCGCCCAGACGGCGAGCACCGCCAGGGCGGCGCGGGTCGGTATATTCATCGTGTCTCCAGTCAGGGGTTTGTCGGGCGCGCTCACGGTGTACCCCCGTCAGCCGGGTCGGGGGCGTCCTAGCGTGCCACCAGCCGCGACACCCCGTTGCCCCGCTCGCTCGTTCCGCATGCCAGGGGGTTCGCGCGGATCAGGCCGCGTACAGGTATTTCTGGAAGCCCGTGAATACCCGCCCGATCTCCTCCGGCCTCCCCAGGTCTTCGATCGCGTCCCGGATGGAGTCGCGGTACCGGAGGCGGAGCAGCGGTGTGAGCTTGGTCTGCTCCAGTTCGCGGACGCCCTCGCTGACGTAATGGGAGAGGACGAAGTCCACGAACGCCTGCTGCCGGTCGTTGAAGCGGGCGCCGATCTCCGCCCGCGCCGTGCGGGCGCGCTCCTCACGGCTCAGGACGGGGAGCGCGTACGCGACGTAGGCGAGCACGTCGAACAGGTCGCTGTTCTCGGCGCCGATGATCCGCTGCATCTCCATGAGCTGCTCCCAGCCGAACCCGTGCTCCGCGAGTCCCGCGAGAAGCTTCGCGCGCGTGTCGGGCGCACTCCACAGCGCGCGCAGCTCCGCTTCGTCGTGGAAGAACTCCGGGAGCTTGCCGAAGAGGAGCTCCATGAACTGCTGTGCGGAAACCGGCGTTCCGTCGGGGTGCCAGAACGAGGTGGACATCATGTGCTCGATGGTCCGTTCCTTCCCATCCGCGAGCTTCACCCGCACGGGCCGCGGCGTGTACTCGTCCTCCGGTGCAGTGCGGACCTTTGTATTTCGCGGGACGTGCTCCGGGTACTCGCCGCCTCGTGTCTCGTTCTCGGGCTCGCCGTCCCACTCCGGGTCGCTGAAGTGCTGGTGGGCCCTCACGAAGTCGTAGATCGTGAAGTATTCCTTCCCCTCGTAGAGCCGGGTGCCGCGCCCGATGATCTGCTTGAACTCGATCATCGAGTTGACCGGCCGCATCAGCACGATGTTCCGGATGTTCCGCGCGTCCACCCCCGTCGACAGCTTCTGTGACGTCGTGAGGATGGTGGGGATCGTCTTCTCGTTGTCCTGGAAGTCGCGCAGGTGCTGCTCGCCGAGCTTTCCATCCTCGGCGGTAACCCGGTGGCAGTAGTTCGGGTTGGTGCTCCGCTTCGCCTGGTTGATCAGATCGCGCACAAGCAGCGCGTGCTCCTGCGTGGCGCAGAAAACCAGCGTCTTCTCCCGCTGGTCAATCTGGTCCATGAAGATCTTTACGCGGTGCGCTTCGCGCTGGCGGATCTCGATGCTCCGGTTGAAGTCGCGTTCTGTGTAGCGCTGGCCCGTTACGATCTCACCCTCGAGCAGATTGTCGTCCGGGGTGTAGACGTACTCGTCGAGCGTGGTGGAGATCTGCTTCACTCGAAACGGCGTCAGGAAGCCGTCGTTGATCCCCTCGCGGAGGGAGTAAACGTACACCGGCTCGCCGAAGTACGCGTAGGTGTCGACGTTGTCCCTGCGCTTCGGCGTAGCGGTGAGGCCGAGGTGCACCGCCGGGGAGAAGTAATCGAGAATCGCGCGCCAGCTGCTCTCGTCGTTCGCGCCGCCGCGGTGGCACTCGTCGATGATGATGAAGTCGAAGAAGTCCCGCGGGTACTCCCCGAAGTACGGAGAGGGCTGGCCGTCTTTCGCCGGCCCGCTCATGAAGGTCTGGAAGATGGTGAAGAAGAGGCTCCCGTTCCTCGGCACCCTCCCCTTCTTGTTGATCTCGCCGGGATTGATGCGGACCAGCGCGTCTTCCGGGAAAGCGGAGAAGGCGTTGAACGCCTGGTCCGCCAGGATGTTGCGGTCGGCCAGGAAGAGGATGCGCGGGAGGCGCGTGGGCTCGCCACCCAGATTCCACCGGCTCCGGAACAGCTTCCACGCGATCTGCGCGGCGACGAGCGTCTTCCCCGTTCCCGTGGCGAGGGTGAGGAGGACGCGATCCTTTCCTCCAGCGACGGCTTCGAGCACCCGATCTACGGCGACTTCCTGGTAGTAGCGCAGCGAGTATGCGCCGCCGCGCGTTTCGAACGGGATCGCGGCGAAGCGGTCGCGCCAGTCGTTCTGCGTGGTGAAGGTGAGGTTCCACAGCTCGCCGGGCGTGGGGTAGCCCTGAACCTCGCCCTCCTGGCCCGTCTCCATGTCGACGCCGTACACGCCGCGCCCGTTGGTCGCATAGGCGAAGCGCGCGGAAAGGCGTCCCGCGTAGTCCTTGGCCTGCGCCACTCCTTCGGTGAGCGGCCGGTCCCACGCCTTCGCCTCGATCACCGCCAGCGTGTGGTTGCGGTACACCAGCACGTAGTCCGCGGCGAGCCTGGGGCCGCGCCTCCCGCCGCCTTCGATGCGCCCCTTCGTGATGCCGTGCTCGCGC
This sequence comes from Longimicrobium sp., assembly GCA_030446945.1. Classification (GTDB taxonomy): domain Bacteria; phylum Gemmatimonadota; class Gemmatimonadetes; order Longimicrobiales; family Longimicrobiaceae; genus Longimicrobium. The sequence continues at coordinate 4,614 of JAUJMI010000020.1, forward strand.
AGGATGCGGCTCCCCTCCACCACGCCCCACCCCGCCGCCCTCAGCGCGGGATCGATGTGCTCGGCACGGGTATCCGCTTCGTTCATGGTGTGGACCGGCGATGATTTGGGATGCATGTTTGTCCGCGCAATGAATGGCTGCCCGGGGCCGCGGATCCCGCTCACGCTTGAACGCCCGTGCGTGCGATTTAGCACTCTCAAGTCCGGAAACGCAAGTGGCCGGCACCGTTGATTCGGTGCCGGCCACCTTCGGCGCGCTATGGATGCGGCGTGATGTTGAGGATGCGGATCATTCCGGGGTCGGGTCCGTAGTACCAGAACACCCGCCACGCACCCGGCGTACGGTTCTCCACGTACGCCTCGAAGACCTTTTCCCCGGCAGGGCCGGTGAGCGAGGTGAATTCGTGGGTCGCGAGGCCGGGGTGTCGCGGGTTGTTTTCCAGCAGCCCGAGCGCCTTCCTCACCTTTTTCAGCTTGGGTGAGTTCTCCGATGCGAGCTGGCGGAGCACCGCCGCTGCTTCCGGGGTGAAGGTGAGCCGGAACGGCATGGCCTACTCTTCGTCGTCCGCGTACTGCGCAAAGGACCCCAAATCCTCGAACTCACCCTCCTCGGCCTGCTTGAGCGCGCGCTCCATTGACGCGCGCAGCGCCGGGCTCTCCCACAGCCACGCCTCGCTCGCCGGGATGGCGACGACCGGATCGAGGAGGATCTGGCCCTTGTCGTTGACGAGCACGCGGTAGTCCGCGTCCCGCGCGGCCGAGCCGAGCGTGAGCCGCCCCCGCGCATCGGGATGCACGTACCCCTTGCGAGGGCGGAACCCCAGGCTGTTCAGACCGTCGTTCTGCGCCGCCATCGCATCTCTCCAGGATCGGGTCGCCTCTCTTCCGATCTACGATACCGCGCGGCGCGTTTGTGGTCAATGCCCACATGTGGGCAAGGACGGCTACAATTCGCCCGTGAACGCGTGGTGCAGCAGCGACTTCTTCAACTCGTCCAGCGCGGCGAGCTTGCGCTGATAAATGGATTCGAGACGGCGTACTTGCGCGGCCAGAGACTCGAGCGCATTCACCACATTCGCCTGTTCCGTGACGTCGGCCGGCATGTGTATCGGAATCGAGTTTAGAGCGCGCTGTGTTAATTTCGGCTGGGCAGCTCCGGTGACATAGGGATCGAGTCGCATACTCTCTAGGTAACATTCGACGAATCGCTGAGTGGGCATACTGTCGAATCGCAGCACATGGGCATGATTGTTCACCCAGTACTTCCCGGTGACGGAGAATGCGATTGGACTTGACCTCATCAACAAATTTGCGCCATCCTCCGAAATCAGCAGCGCGTCGCCGTCGAAAATGTAATCGGCTACGTAGTCCACTATACCGGAAGCGCCATAATATGGGTACACGCCACCGGTACGCTCGCTTTTCGTAATAGGTATTCGCTTGCGATCCAAGCTGGTCGAGATCCGGTCGATTGTTGTCTCCACCCAGCCTTCGTGCTGATCACCGAAGAGTACGTTGCGATAGCTCTCGAACAGCGCCCGCGCGTTCAGGAGGTTCTTTTCGGCGTTCGTATTAACGATGGAGATGGCCTCGAACGCTTCGTCGAGGATGCTAACTATGCGCTGCTGTTCGGGGAGGTCAGGGAACTTGATTACGATCGCCTTGTATGCGTCACCATTGAGATTGCGAATGCCTGTGGAGTGGCTTTGCATCGCTTCTGTCGTACCCGACACATACTTCCAATACAGGAACTTATGCAGAAACCGAAAATCCAATGAGCCTGGATCGAGTACGCGGAGCGCTGACGTGAAGTTACTGAACGAGAAATCTCCTTCTGACTTGTCGAACAGAACTACTCGCCCAACTGCCTGCTTGGGTCCGCCACCGGATTTTTCCAAGATCACATCACCGAACTGCAGTCGGCGTTTCTCGAATTTCTTCTTCTCAACGTCGAGATAGGCGATGTCTGAATCGTCCAAAGTACCGTCTGTCGCGAAATTCGTGTTCCGAATCACACCCACGTTCACGAAAGGCGGCTTTTCGCCCTTCCAAAGACCATTGATGAAGAGGCACACATCCGTCAGCGGTCGCGCTACCCACTCCTTGCTCATAGGAGCCCCCGGATCGTTTCCAACACTCGGGCGCTCTCCTTGTCAAGCGCGATAATCCGTTCGATGATGTCGTGCGGCCTACTGTACGTCACTACCTCCCCGCCATTCGGGTTCTTCACCGAAAGATCGTACGTTGCTGGATCGAGTACCCCCACATCCACGCGCCAGGACCTCGTCGAGTCCGCGAAGGTCTTCTGGAGCTCGACGAACTCGGTGAGGTCGGAATCATTGAGCGGGTTGGTCTTGCCGAGGTTGCGACCCGGGTCGAGCTGGTAGTACCACACCTTGCGCGTCGGCGCGCCCTTTTCGAAGAAGAGCACGACCGTCTTCACGCCGGCCCCTTGAAAGGTGCCGCTCGGGCAGTCCAGCACCGTGTGGAGGTTGCAGCTCTCCAGCAGCATCCGGCGCAGGCTCACCGAGGCGTTGTCGGTGTTGGACAAAAAGGTGTTCTTGATGACCACGCCCCCGCGCCCGCCGGGCCGCAGCACTTTGATGAAGTGCTGGAGGAAGAGCGAAGCCGTCTCACCCGTGCGGATGGGGAAGTTCTGCTGGACCTCCTTCCGCTCCTTGCCGCCGAAGGGTGGATTGGCGAGCACCACGTCGTAGCGGCTGCTGTCCTGCACGTCCGCCAGGTTCTCCGTGAGCGTGTTGGTGTGGATGATGTTCGGCGCCTCGATGCCGTGCAGGATCATGTTCATGATCCCAATTACGTAGGCCAGCGACTTCTTTTCCTTCCCGTAGAAAGTGCGCGTCTGGAGCGTCTCCAGATCGCTGGTGGTCAGCCCTGGCCGCGACTTGAGGTACTCGAACGCCTCGCACAGGAAGCCGGCCGAGCCCGCCGCCCCGTCGTAGATACGCTGCCCGATCTCCGGCTTCACCACCCGCACGATGGCGCGGATCAGCGGGCGCGGCGTGTAGTACTCGCCGCCATTGCGCCCGGCGTTCCCCATGTTGCGGATCTTGGCCTCGTACAGGTGCGACAGCTCGTGCTTCTCCGTCTGCGAGCGGAGCGCAGCCTGTCGATCTGCTCGACGATCTCGCGCAGGTTGTAGCCGGACGAGATCCTGTTTTTGATCTCCCCAAAGATCTCCCCGATCTTGTACTCGATGGTCTGCGGTCCGCTCGCCCGCTCCTTGAAGCCGTGCAGGTAAGGGAAGAGCTTCCGGTCCACGAACTCGCGCAGGTCGTCGCCGGTCATCGCGCGCTTGTCGTCGATGCGCCTGTCGCTCCCCTTCGGCGCGGCCCAGCTGTCCCAGCGATACTCCGGGTCCAGGATGTACGCGTACTCGCGGCCGTCGAACCCGGCCTGGGCCGCCCGGTCCTCCTCCAGCCCGTCCAGGTACTTCAGGAAGAGCAGCCACGAAGTCTGCTCGGTGTAATCCAGCTCCGTCGTGCAGCCGGCCTCCTTGCGGAGGACATCGTCGATATTCTTGAAAGCCTGTTCGAACACGCGTGCCTTATGGGAAATGCGCGGAGATGAGCTGCAAACGCGAGATCGGGGTCACGACGGGTCTCAACGACGAGAGAACACGCGGAGCCGATCCCCTCAAAAGATCAAACCCGGCAGGTCGTCGTCATCAGGGGCGTGACGCGGCCCGCACCAGCCACTCGGGAAGCGGCGCGGTCCCGCCGCTTCGCAACGTGGAGACGAACTCGGCCACACGACGCGCAGCATCGGCGCGCTCGCCCGGAGGGAGATGAGTGACGAGCAGCGACAACGCGGCAAGCCCGGCATCGGCTGACACGTCGCCCGCCGCCGCCTGCCGCTGCACGTACCATTCGGTGAGCTTGCGAACCGTCGCCGGGTGCGGGTCGGTTCCGTCCACGAACGCGCGAAATCCCGTGCCGGACAACCCGATCTCGCGTGCAGCTTGGCGCTGCGACGTCGCTTCCGCATAGGAACGGGCGGCCTCGCGGAGTGCCTCCACGGGAACGATGCGCTCAGACGAAGGCATGGTTGCCCCCGCCAGAGACGCGCTTGTTTCGGTGCGCTATTTGCGCTATATTTCCTTGTGTACACGCAGCAGATTACGCCCCCAGCCGCGTTCCCGGCAAGGGCTACTTCATGGGGGGAGGTCCGGATGCAGACGAGGAGCGAACGGGGCGAGCGATTCTCGCCGATGCGGCTGCTGGAGATGCTGGAGTTCCGCTTCGGCGCCTTCGAGACGATCGCGTACGCCGCGCTGGAGCTCGCGCGGAAGCAGCCCGACGACACGCTGCCGATGGACACGAAGACGGCCGACGCGATCCTGGAGTTCGGCGACGATCTTCGGCAAGCGTATCGAGCAGCGGCGGAGTGGACGGACGATCAGGCAGTCGCGCGAACCCGGCTCACAGTCTCGAACGCCGGGAACGCCGCGTGACGTCAGGTGTGATCTTTGGCGGACCTCTTAGCCCGCGATCGAATCTAGTCCCGACCGGACTTGCCCGAGCGGAAGCTTGCCCACGAGCGCGTGTGCGAGGTACAGATACAAGCCGTCGACGACACGCGCTTCTGAGCCTAGCCCGATTTTGCTCGGACGCCCGCGACTGCTCAGGCAGACGCTCCAGCGGAGCCGTCCGGCGTCGCGCGAGGCGAGCGCCAGGTACTCCCGGCCGGCCTCACGAGTAGTGTCCGCGTGGAACTTCGCGAGGAGCGGACCGTCCACTACCCAGACCCAGGCGATCCGCTGATCCACATCAGGGTCACCGATGATGCGCTCGTTGGTCCCGTCGAGCCATTCCCGCAGCCGGCGGTGCAGTTCCGGCTTGGTGAGCGGGGATTTTCGGGATACACGATCCATAGGCATGGCGTCGTCCTGTGTTCAGCGGCACACCGGCGCCGCATCCAGGCTCTCCTCTCGCGCCATGGGGCGGACGTCCAGGAACTGGACCTTCGCCGGCTCGGTGGGCGCGAGGGTGATGGAGACGCGCAGGTCGCCGGTGGCGCACCGCATGCGCCAGCGGCCGCGCAGGGCGTTCTCGACCACGAAGGGTCCCTCGTTGCGGCACTGGCCCCCGGCGGCGGTGCGCAGGCGGTCGATGGCGGCGCGGCGCCGCTCCTTCGGCTCATCCAGGTACAGGTTCATGGCGGCGACGCGGTCCGCCAGGGCGTCGTCCCAGCGCGCCACCAGCCGCGACACCTCCTCGCGGCGCTCCAGCAGCACGGCGGCGGGCCGCGGCATACGCGCGGTGAGGCCGCCCGTCTTCGCCAGCATCTCCAGCGCCTGCTCGAAGACGCCGCCCCACGGGGTGTAGGTGAGGTTCCCCATCGCCACGATGCCGACGCCGTGCTCCGGGAGCCAGCGCATGAGCGAGCCGAACCCGGGCAGGCCGCCGCTGTGCGACACCGACGTGCGGAAGAGGCACGTCTGGCGCACCCCCAGCCCGTAGCCGTAGCCGCCCGCGCTCAGGATCACCCGCCCCGACGTGTCGCGCACGGCCGACGCGCCGCTGTAGCGCGCCACCTGCTGCATCTCCCGGCGTGAGGAGCGGCGCAGAGGGCCGGCGTCCGGGCCGTCGCGCGCGGGCCAGGCGTCCAGCATGAAGCCCACCCAGCGCCCCAGGTCGCCGACCGAAGTGAGCATACCCCCCATCGGCCCGAACGCGCCGTCGGGGAGCTGCTTCTCCTCCAGCCACTCCCCGTCCCGCCTGCGATACCCGTGCGCCAGCCGCCGCGCGGGAATGTCGGCGGCTTCCAGCGTGGTCGCGTGCATTCCGAGCGGCCGCAGCACCTTTTCGCGCAGGTAGCGCGGGTACGGCATCCCCGACACGTT
>JAUJMI010000020.1:10578-19714 GCA_030446945.1 Longimicrobium sp.
GCGGCCGCAGCACCTTTTCGCGCAGGTAGCGCGGGTACGGCATCCCCGACACGTTGGCGATGATGCGGCCCAGGATGGCGAAGCCGTAGTTGGAGTACTCGTCCGCGGTGCCCGGCGACGTGGAGAAGGGGATCCCCTCGCGCATCATCCGCGACATTTCCGCGTCGGTGGCGGCGAGCTGCTGGTCGCCCCAGGGGTTGTCCTCGGGGAAGCCCGCGGAGTGCGTCAGCAGGTGGCGGATAGTGATCTTGGGCGCGTCGGCGGCGGCGGGGCGCAGCGAGGCCAGCTCGGGGACGTAGCGCTCCGCCGGATCGTCCAGCGAGAGCCGCCCCTCGTCGCGGAGCTGGAGGATGGCGGCCGCGGTGAAGCTCTTCGTCATCGACGCGATGCGGAACACCGTCGCCGTGTCCACCGGCGCGCGCGCGGCGAGGTCGCGGTGTCCGGCCGTCCCCACGTGCACCACGCGCCCGTCCACCACGATCCCGTACGCGATTCCCGGCACGTGCTGGCGCTGCGCGAACCGCTTCATCACCCGGTCGATGTCCGGAAACGCCGCGCTCAGCATCGCGAGACGCTGCGGGTCCGCGGGGGCCTGCGCGTGCGCCGGCGGCATCAGCCCGAGCGTTGCTAACAGGGCGGGGAGGATGGTGCGCATCTTCATGGGGAGTCTTTCGAGATGGGTTGAGAGCGCCGGTACTCGGCCCGCGCGAGCGCTCGGATGGCCAGGAGGGAGATCAGGGGACGTGGCGACCGGTCCGGTTGGAGGTGCCCGTGCTGCAACATCGTTCGTGCGGGGCCGGGTGGCAACAGGTCCCGGGGGCACGCCATGGCCGCTGGCAGTGGTGATGGCTAGCGGGGCTGCCGGTGGCGGTTGAAACCGCTGCAGCAACCGCGGGAAAACCTGCCTTCGCAGGCTGCGCGCATGCATCGGTGCGGGACGACGGTTACTGGACACCGGCGGGGACACACGGGTCCGCGCCTATGGGATTCGTGCCGGCAAGCGGCGGGGCAGCATCGGGCACAGGCGCGACGAATCTCGCCCCTACCAGATCCGTGCGCCACGCGGGGATGGACGCAAGTGCCCCTCCTCCAGCGGTTTGGGGGAGGGGCAGCGAGGTGACCAGCGGGAGAGGGCCCGCGATGCCTACTCCCGCACCACCTGCTTCACCATCGCGCCCGCCGGCAGCGTCGTGCCGGCGCCCGCCACCTGGTTGATGATCGCCAGCTCCTCGATCGGGATGGTGGAGGGGTAACGGGTGTTGAACTGGGCCAGCGTCATCGCCTGCGGCACGCGCACGGCGCGGATGCGGTTGGGGCGGATGTTGAGGACCGCCGGGTCCGTGACCGACGTGAAGCTGTTGAGCGTCTGGCGGAAGGTGCCCTCGTACTGCCGGAACGCCTGCCCCGGCGAGTAGGCGAGCACCTGGTACACCTGCCCGTCCTTCTCCAGCCACTGCGCGATCCCCGCGATGATCCCCTGCTGCGTCTGCGCCTGGAAGTATACGACCACGGCGGGGAAGCCGTTCACCGTGGTGCGCCCGCCCTGCCCCGCCTGCACCCCCTGCTGCTGGAAGAAGCGCCGCGCCGCGTCGTCCGCGTTGCGCACCTGCTCGGCCAGGGTGAGCTGGATCACGGCGTCCTGGCGTGGACTGGCGCCGGTGACCGCCTGCGGAAGGTTCTGCGTCCGCCATCCCGTGGGGAAGACGATGGAGAAGCGCAGGTCCGGGTGCAGGAAGACGCCCTGCTGGAAGTACCCCTGCCGCGGGTTCTCGCCGTACACCATCCCGTTCAGCCGGTTGAGGTACGCCGCGGTCTCGACACGCGTGGCCGTGCCGGCGGGCACCGTCGCCGCGCGCCGCTGCACGGACGCGATGCGCTCCGGCTCGCCGGGGTGCGAGGCCAGGTAGCTGGGGAGCGGGCTCCGCCCCGAGCGAGCCCGCTCCGTCTCGCTCACCCGCTGCAGCGATTGGAAGACGCGCGCCATCTCGCGGGCGTCGTAGCGCTGCCCCACGGCGTAGCGGAAGCCCAGGTCGTCGGCCTGGCGCTCGGCGTCGCGGCTGTAGCTGAGGAAGAGGAGCTGCAGCCCGCCGCTCGCCAGCCCGCCCAGGTTCTGGAGGCGCGGCACCAGGATGCTCCCCAGCCCCAGACCGATCTGCGCGAGCTGGGCTCGGCTCATCATGGTGACCTGGTGCTTGGCGGTCACGTGCCCGATCTCGTGCCCCAGCACGCTGGCCAGCTCCGCCTCGGAGTTCATCAGCGCCAGCATCCCGCGGGTGAGGAAGATGTACCCGCCGGGGAGCGCGAAGGCGTTGGGCGTGGGGTCGTCGACCACGCGGAACGTCCACGGCAGCGCCGGGCGCTCCGATGCCGCCGCCAGCGTGCCGCCGATATTCTGCACGTAGCGCTGCAGCGCCGAGTCCGGCACCAGGCCGATCTCCTGCGTCACCTGCACGGCGGACTGCTGTCCGAGCTGCACCTCCTGCGCCTGCGAGACCAGCGAGATCTGCCTCCGTCCGGTCACCGGGTTCGTCGCGCACCCCGCCGCCAGCACCAGCACCGCGGCGCACCAGCGCCGCCCCCTGAGCGAAGCCATCATCGTCCCCCTCCATGGTTTGCCTGGACCGTGGACGGGATGGGCAAGTTCCGCTCCCGAAGCTCACAAACGCGTCAACGTTGGGCGACACCACCGAGCCCAGAACCCACTCCCACTTCGTGAACGGAGCGCCTTCACGGTTCCCTGCCCCCCTGGCACTCTGGGCGCGGAATGAAGGAGACGGGCTCTGCCGCGCAATCGAATCCAGTCCATGTCCCGCTGACCGTACCGCGCGATCGACGGCGGCGGGATGCGCCTGCGCCTACCCGAGTCCTGCTCCACCCCATCGGCAGGAGCCCGGAGGACGGAGCACCCCCGGATAGCCGCGTACTCGAACCCGAACATGGGATGGGGCGGCGCACACGAGGGCCCGTCTCCCTCACTCCGCGCCACATGACGGTGGGTGGGCAGGTGCGGCGCAGCGCTCCGTTCAGGAAGTGGGGTTGGCTCTCGTTCTACTTGCTCAGGAGTTAGCCCACACGGCGCGCGCGCGCCCTCCCGCTCCAGTCGACCTCGGCCACGCGGCCGTTCTCCCGCTCGAAGCGCAGCGTGGAGCCGCCGGTGCCCACCATCAGGAAGAAGTCCTCGCCCAGCGGCTGCAGCTCGTAGCGCCTGCCGCTGCCGCGCTGCGAGTACAGGCGCTCGCCCTCGCGGGTGATGGTGCGCAGGTCGCCCTCGCCGTGACGGTACGCGCCCGCGTACTCCTCCAGGAGCGCCTCGTTCAGCCGCCTCAGCCGCACGTAGCTCGACAGTCCGAAGATGGCGTCGATCCCCCGCGCCGTGATCTGCCCGGACATCTCGTCGCCGTTCGGGATGAGGGTGAAGGAGACGTTGTGCCGGTGCGGTCGCGCATCGCCCGTGTTCACGACGCCGTAGAACGAGCCGGTGAGCGCGCCGCCGGAGCGCCCGACGTCGCGCACCAGCGAGGTGATGAGCAGCGTGCCCAGGCTCGCGTGGATGTCGCCCTGCGGCTGGATGGAAAGCGAGATCGGCTCCTTGCCCTCGTACGTCGCCACCGTGCCGACCCACCGCCCTTCGAGCCCGGCCAGCGGGGACGGGGTCACCGCCGTCGCGGTGTCGGCGGCGCCTGCGCGCTCCATCGGCAGCACGACCGCCGCGATCCGCCGGGCGATGCCCTGCACCGCCGCGGCCCGGTTGGCGAAGACGACGATCGCGAGCTTTTCATCCGGATAGAGCGCCAGGTGCGTGGAAACCCCCGGCTGCCCGCCGCCGTGCTCCACCACGTGATAGCCGCGGTCCCTGTTCAACTGCCACCCGAGCCCCCACTGCACGTCCGTGCCGCTGGCATCGCTGTGCATCGTCCGCAGCGACGCCGGCCTGAGCACCGGCCGCGCCGTCCGCAGCGTGCCGATGTGGAACATGCCGAAGCGCAGCATGTCGCGCGCGCTCGTATACACGTCGCCCGACCCGGGATGATCGCTGCGGTAATGCGCGAGCGGGGTCCCGTTGCCGTCGTCGTACCGCGCCGCCGCCTCCGCCGCCCATGCGGGGTCGATGTCCAGGGCGCTCCGCGTCATGCCGAGCGGCGCAAAGATCTCGCGGCGCAGGAACTCGCCGTACGACATCCCGGAGACGTTGGAGATCGCCACGTCCAGCGCGCGGTAGCCGACGTTCGAGTACTCGAAGTGCTCGCCGGGCGGGAACACCACGATCCCGTAACGGCCGAGCGTCTCCTCCGGCGAGGGCAGCTTCTCGGTGGTGAAGAGCATGCGGTAGTGCGTGGGGAGGCCGGCGGAGTGCGCCATGATCCTCCGCGCCGTCACGCCCCGCGTGTCCGCCGCGTGCCCGGTCAGCCGGATCCCGCCGAGGTACGTTTCGATGGGCGCGTCCAGGTCGATCTTGCCGCGCTCGCTCAGCGCCATGACGGCCGTCGCGGTGATCGCCTTGTTGATCGATGCGATGGAGTACGGCGTGTGCGGCGTCGCCGCCATCCTCTTCTCGCGATTCGCCCAGCCGAACCCCTCCTCCCAGATGATCTCCCCATCCTTGGCGACCGCGACGGTCACGGAGGGCACGCCACCCTCGACCATCTGGCGGATCGCCGCGCGCACTTCGCGGAACCGCTCCGGCTGCGGTGGTCGCCCGTTCTGTGCGGCGGCGGATTGGGCGAGGAGGATGAGCGCCATCGCGGGCGCGAACAGGGCCGTGGCGGGCTTTCTGGGCATTCTGCCGTGAGACGTGGGAAGGGACGCGCGCGAGTGCAACCTGCCCGTTGGACAGGCCGGACGCGCGGAAGGTTGGAGCGGAGCCCCTATGCTGATGGAATTTTGCGAACGGTTCAGACGGCGGGGCGCTCGATCTTCGCGCGGACCGCCGCGAGCGCCGCCCGCCCGAAGCGGCGCTGGAGGATCCCGACGAACGGCCCGCTCAGCCGCGCCATCCAGTGCCAGGCGCGTGCGTACGCCAGGATCTCGAAGCGCACCACGTCAGTCGAGCGGTTCCACTGCACCATGAACCGCTCCTCGCCGGTTTCGCTGTGCAGCGGCAGCGTGCCGATTGCGAAGGCAAAGGTGCGCGACGCGGGCGTGTCCTTCTCGTGCACGTAGACGACGCGGCACGGGTTGATCGACCAGAACCCCAGGTGGCTCACGATCGTGGCGAAGCTGCTGCCGGTCTGGACGGGCGGCCGCGCCGGATGCAGGTACGTCCACGGCAGATCGTACATCGCCCAGCTCCGCACCGCCGCAACTCCGCGCAGGAACGTCTCCTCGCCGGAGCCGAGCCGCGTCTCGTGATAGTTGCGCGGGTACCCGTCCGGCTTCTCGAGGGATGCCGTCATACCCGGCGCCGGGTAGCTCAGCCCCTGGTTCTCCCTGGCCAGCACGCGCTCGATCAGCGTGGGAGAAGGTCGGCGGATCACGAACATGGAAGAACCCTGTTGGCCGAGGTGATCACAGCAGGCTCCGGCCCGGGGGTATTCGGCACCTCGGCCCCGGCAGGAAGGCGAGGCCGCACAAATGCGCCGCAGCCTCACCCACAACCCATACCACCCGCCACAAGACACAGAGGCACAGAGAAGTCCCTCTCTGTGCCTCTGTGTAGCCCGCCTTTGCAGTTCCCTCCGCGTCTCCGCGTCTCCGCGTGAGACCCAGCGACCCCCGCCGCCGCGCCTACTGCCTGCGCGCCGCAGACGCGTCGCGGGTGGGGCGGAACTCGGACGTGGTGCGGTAGTTGGGCCACTCGCGCGAGTTGGCCAGCTCCATTCCCAGCCGGTGCAGCACCGCCGCGTCCTGCGCGATCCCCTGGAAGTTCCAGGTCGCCGCGTCGAACTCGTCCGAGGGCTGGTGATAGCGGTCGCGGGTGTACGCCTGCGCCGCCGCCTGCCCCGCCGCCGTGCCGCCGCTCAGCAGGTCCTCGCCGCTGTCCACGTACAGCATGGGGACGCCGCGCTTGGCCATCGGGAAGTGGTCGGAGCGGAAGAAATACCCCGCCTCCGGGTGCGCGTCGCGCGCCCCCACCCGCCCGTTCGAGGCCAGCACCCGTTCCAGCCGATCCTCCAGCTCGCTCTGCCCGTAGCCGATCACGAGCACGTCGCGCGCGAGGCCCGTGGGCGAGAGCGCGTCGATGTTGAAGCCCGCAACCGTGGTCTCCAGCGGGTAGACGGGGTTGGCGGCGTAGTACTCGGAGCCGAGCAGCCCCTTCTCCTCCACCGCCCATGCGGCGAACACCACCGACCGCTCCGGCCGCGGCCCCGCGGCGAATGCGCGCGCGATCTCGATGACGGCCGCGACGCCCGTGGCGTTATCCACCGCGCCGTTGTAGATGCTGTCGCCGCGCGCATCCGGCCGCCCCACGCCCAGGTGGTCCCAGTGGCCGCCGTACAGGATTGTCTCATTGGGGCGCGTGCTTCCCGGGATGCGGCCCAGCACGTTGCGCGAGCGGATGTTGGCGCGCCGGACGGCGTAGCTGGCGGAGAAGGTGGCGCCGTTCAGCGTCACGGGGCGGAACTCGCGCGTCTGCGCGCGCCGCTTGAGCGCCTCGAAGTCCTGCCCGGCCGCACGCATCAGCTCCACCGCCACGTCACGCTGGATCCACGCCTCCATCGCCGGGTGCACCGCCGACGGATCGGCGCGCACGATGTCGAACATCGTGTTGGTGTTGGAGTTCTTGACCGTCGCCCACCCGTACGAGGCCGGCCCCGTCTCGTGCACGATCAGCAGCCCGGCGAGCCCCTGCCGCGCGGCCTCCTCGTACTTGTACGTCCAGCGGCCGTAGTAGGTCATCGCCTTGCCGCCGAAGTCACCCTGCCCCGTCTCGAAGTCCGGGTCGTTGACCAGGACGATCCCCACCTTGCCGCGCAGGTTCTCGCCCTTGAAGTCGTCCCAGTTCCGCTCCTTCGCCTGCACCCCGTAGCCCAGGAAGACGAGCGGGGCGTTGCGGATGTCGACGCGGTTCTGGTTGAGCATGGTGGAGCGCACGGCGATCTGCTCACCCTGCGTCAGATTCTGGCGCCGCCCGCGCACGGTGAGGCTCAGCTCCGGCGTGCCCACGATATCGGACATCAGGAGCGGCACCTCCTGGTACCAGCTCCCGTTGGGGCCGCCGGGCTGCAGGCCCGCCGCCTGGAACTGCTGCGCGATGTACGCCACCGTCTTTTCCTCGCCGGGCGTGGCCGGCCCGCGCCCCAGGAACTCGTCCGAGGCCAGCGTGCGCACGTGCGCCGCCAGCCGCGCGGGATCGATGGACGGCGCGTCGGCCGCCGGCGTGAGCGTCACGTCCGGGGTAGCCTGCACGGGCCGCGTGGCCGGGGCGGATGTGGTTCCCTGCCCGCCCTCCGGCGCCGCGGTGGCGCAGGCGGCGAGCGCCAGCAGGGGAACGGTGGACCTGAAGAGCTTCATTGCGGATCCTCCTGCACTCACGTGAGTAGTGACAACCATGCTGTCCGACACCCGAGCAAGATCGTCGCCGCTGGCGCGTCTTGCTAGGCGTCGTAGGTGCAAGGGCCAGTGCGAAGTGCTGAACTGCCGTTCGTCAGGAACTCAGGACTTCCATTCTGCGTCCGGAGGCTCCCCTCCGCTACGACCCCGGCCCCCCGTCCCACCAGCGCGACAGGCGGTCGCACGGGATCGCCGGGATGGCGAGGCCGGCGTGCTCGTAATGCGAGGTGTCGTTGAAGAGGGTGAGGCGCGCGCGCGTGGTGCCGCGGAAGTCCACGATGTTCAGCGCGGCCGGGCTCTGATCCAGGTTGTCGCGGTAGCGGCGCGGGTCGAAGCCCAGCAGCGAGCTGAGCAGGAGGCGGATCGTCGCCTTGTGCGACACCACCAGGATCGTCTCGCCCGGGTGGGCGCGCACCAGCTCGAGCATGGCGGGAAGGGCGCGCGCCGTTACGCCCAGGCCCGTCTCGCCGCCCTGCGGGGCAAAGGTGTACGGGTCCGCCTCCCAGCAGGCGACCTCATCGGGGAAGCGCGCCTCCACCGCGTCGCGCGTCATCTCTTCCCAGCGGCCGTGGGAGATTTCGCGCAGGCGGGCATCGGTGGCAACCGTCAGCCCGTGCGGCGCGGCGGCGATGCGGGCCGTCTCCAGCGCTCGGCCCAGCGGCGATGCGTACACCGCCGCGATCGGCTCGCCGCTCAGGCGCAGCGCCAGCCGCCGCGCCTGCTCGCGCCCCTCGTCCGAGAGAGGGACCTCGATGGAGCCGGCGAAGCGGTTCTCGGCGGTCAGCACGGTGGCGCCGTGGCGCACCAGGAAGACGCGCGTGGTGGTGGATGCCATTCGTCCCGGGGGTGAGCGCGAGGGTGCAGCGGGCGCGCCGCGTCCCGGCAACTCGGATGCCGCCCCGACTCAGCCCCGCTCCGGCAACCGCGTGGTGTCCCGGCCGGGTGCTTCACGCGCGCCCCGATCGCACCGGCGGCGTTCGTAGTCGTACCGGCCGCCATAGTCGAGACACGAGTCGACCGCCAGGAATGCAAGGACGCGCGGGACCACCAGCCACGCCGCCGCGATGGCCACGACCGCGAACACGAGGAGGCGTGCGGAGCGGCTCACGGGCGGGCTCCGGCGCCTCCACCGGAGGGAGTCTCCGCGGCCAGGATCTCGATGAGCGCCCGGCGCGCGATCCCGGCCCCGATGGTGAACGCGGCGGCCGGGACAGCCCACCCGAAGAGGAGCATCCCCACCGGGATCAGCCCCGCGGGATCGTAGTCCCGCGCGAGCAGAAACAGCGTCGCGGCCGCGAAGCCCACGATGATCACGAACGCGATCCAGATGCACATGAAGATGGTGACCAGCGGGTGCATCTGCATCGTCCCGCGCAGGCGGCTTCCGTACGGAGTGCGCTCGAAGCTGCCCTGGATATTAGGGAGGAAGGAGTTCTGGTAGCCGATCATCCGCCGGATGTCGACTCCCGCATCGCTGACCTCCCCCTCGAACGCGGCCGCCCCGCGACTGAAGCGGAACATGCGCCGGGGTTCCACGTGCCTCGCCAGCTCCGCGGCAGCGCGGTCCGGCGGCAGGGGGGCGCGAGCTGCCCGCGGCGGTGCGACTCGTGACGTTGTGCACGTGCGCGAACTGCTCGGCCACCGT
>JAUJMI010000224.1:0-2635 GCA_030446945.1 Longimicrobium sp.
CGCCCATGAAGTCGTTCAGCTTCCCGGTGAGGAAGTTGTACGCCATCGCCGCGGGGATGGCCACCACCAGCCCGCCGGCCGTGGTGAGGAGCGCCTCGGCCACACCGGGGGCCACGGCGTTGATGCTGCTGGAGCCGGCCTGCGCCACCCCGATGAACGAGGTCATCACGCCGAGCACCGTGCCCAGCAGGCCCAGCAGCGGCGCGACCGTGGCGACGATCGCCAGCCATCCCACCCCGCGCGCCGCGTCGTCGCGCTCCTCGCCCTCCTCCTTCTCCAGCACGATCCGCAGCACCTCCAGCTGCGCCGGCGAAAGGCCGCGCACCTCGCTTCCGGCGCGCGCGGCGCCGGGCCTCATCTCGCGGAAGAAGCCCAGCCCGCGCTGGAAGAGGCGCGTGAAGGGCGTCGCATCCATCAGGGTGACGGCGTGGTAGGCGTCCTCCGTCGTCTCCGCCCCGCCCACGCGGCGCATGAAGGTATCGCTATCGGCGCGCAGGCGGCGGAACTGGAGGATCTTCCACACGATCAACGCCCACGAGGCGAGCGAGAGGATGGCCAGCACGGCCATGATGATCTGCGTGGAGGCGGTGCCCTTCGCCACCATCTCCCATGCCGTGGAGAACTCGCGGTGCTGCGTCTGGATGATCATGCCGGTGGGGTCAGTCTTCGTGTGGAGAGCCGTCCGGCTCCAGCTCGAACAGGTAGCGTACCGTGTCCAGCACGCCGGTGCCGCGCCCGTTGCCGGCGGCCTGGCGCAGGCGGACGGTGGGCGAGTGGAGCAGCTTGTTGAGAAGCGAGCGGGTCAGCGCGTGGATCGCCAGCTGGTCGTCGGGCGACAGGTGCTGGAGCGAGCGGAGGGCGCGCTCCACCTCCGCCTGGCGCACCCGCTCGCCGTGGTCGCGCAGCGCGCGGATGGTGGGCACCACCGCCAGCGACGAGTACCAGGTCCAGAACTCCTCCACCCCGGTCCCCACGATCCCCTCCGCCGCGGGAAGCTCCGCGCGGCGCCGGTCCAGGTTGCCGCTGACGATGGCCTGCAGGTCGTCGATGTCGTAGAGGAAGACGTTCGGCTCGTCCCCCACCGCCGGCTCCACGTCGCGCGGCAGGGCGATGTCGATGATGCAGAGTGGACGCTTCGCCCCGTTGGGCAGCGCCGCGCGCAGCCGCTCGCGCGTGAGCACTGGATGCGGCGCCGCGGTGGAGCAGATGACGATGTCCACGCCGGCGAGCGCGTCGCCGAACTGTTCCCAGCGCACCGCCTCGCCGCCCCAGCGCTCGGCCAGCTCGCGCGCCCGCTCCCACGTGCGGTTGGCGACGATGGCGGTGCGCACCCCCTCGGCCCGCAAGCACTCCAGCGTCGTCTCGCTCATCTCGCCCGCGCCCAACACCAGAGCGCGCCGGCCTTTCAGCGACCCGAAGATCTTCTTCGACAGGTCCACCGCCGCGGACGACACGGAGGCCGCGCCGATCCCCAGCCCCGTCTCGCTGCGCACCCTGCCGCCGACGTTGAGGGCGGTCTGGAAGAGGCGGTTGAGGGCGGGGCCGACCACTGGACCTTCCGAGCAGCCGGTCTCGCGCGCCACGGCGTAGGCGTCGCGCACCTGCCCCTGGATCTGCGGCTCGCCCAGGATCATGGAGTCCAGGCCGGAGGAGACGCGAAAGAGGTGCTCGGCGGCGCCGCGGTCGCGGTGCAGGTAAAGGTGGCGCGCGGCGGCCTCGGCGGACATCCCCACGCGCTTGGCGAGGACGGCGCGCGCGGCGTCGGTACCGTCCACCCCCTCGGGGGCGGCCAGGTACACCTCGGTGCGGTTGCAGGTGGAAAGCACCACCGTCTCCGCACCGGTCTCCTCCACCAGGGAGATCAGGGCGCCGGGAAGCTCGGCCCGCCCGAAGGCGAACCGTTCCCGGAGCTCGATCGGCGCCGTGCGGTGGCTTACTCCTACGACTGCGAGAGGCATCGGCCGATCCGCCGCTCCACGTCTTCGTCCCGGCCCGCGACCGCGTCGTCCACGAACTCCGGTGTGATAAGATCGAACCAGAGCGCCCGGCGGCGCCCCTCGTCTCCGGCCCAGCGGGCCTGCACCTCTCCGCGCAGCGCGGCCAGGCGTGCCGCGGCGCGCCCCAGCCCCGGCGTGACCACCGCCTCCAGCCGCTCGCGCAGCCGCCTGGCCAGCAGCGGCGCCGCGCCCCCGGTTGAGAACGCCACCGTCACGCCCTCTCTGCGAATGACCGCGGGGAGATGAAAGAGCGAACCGGCGCCATCATCCGCCACGCTCACCAGCGCGCCCCCCGCCTCCGCCTCGCGGGCGACCTCGGCATTGACCTCCGCCCGGTCCGTGGCCGCGAACACGAGGTGGAATCCGCGTGCGTCGCCCGCCTCCCAGCGCCGCGCCCGCCATGCGAGCCCCTCGCGCTCCACCAGCTCGCGCAGCTCCCCGCACAGCTCCGGCGACACGATCTCCGGCCGTCCCCCGGCCTCCACCACGCCGCGCGCCTTGCGCAGCGCCACGGCCCCGCCGCCCACCACCAGCACCCGCAGCCGCGCCGCATCCACCAGCAGCGGAAGCTGCGCCCTCATCCCGCCACCTCGCACACGTGGCCCGCAGGGGCGTGATTCATCACGTCCGCCCTCACC
>JAUJMI010000224.1:2735-6444 GCA_030446945.1 Longimicrobium sp.
ACCACGCGAAGTCCGCCTGCGCGGGCTGTGGGGCGAGGTCGGTCCGCGTCCCGGGACTTCGCAACCGGCTCTGCCATCGCGGTCGACGTCCGAACCGCCGCTGGCCGCGGCGCGTGCCGATTCGTGGAATGCACCCCATCCCGCGCGTCGAGTCTGCGCAGGCGGACTTCGAGCTTTCCCAGCGGCGAATTCATTCGCTCCTGAATCATTCGCCCCTCGACCGCGCGCCCCCGGCCCACGCCGTCATCCCCGACCCGCGCAACGACACCCGCGCTCACAGGAACCCGCCCGTGTGCGACGAAGCACCCACCCTCAGCACCACGTACGAGATCACCACCACCGCGAATCCGAGCACCGAAACCAGCGCCCCGCGCCGCGCCTGGCGGCTCCCGCCGGCGCGCACCGCGAGCGCCACCACGAACACGAGCCAGCTGATTACCCCCAACACGATCTTCGGGTTTCCGATGGCCATGGGGTGCTGGAAGCGCTCCGTCCAGGCCCATCCCACCAGCAGCGCGGCGGAAAGAAGCGGGAGCCCGGCCATCAGCGCCAGCCGCCCGATGCGGTCCAGCGTCTCCAGCGGCGGGAAGAAGCGGAAGATGGCGCCGAAGCGCCGCCCCTTCAACTCCCGGAACTGCAAAAGGTACATCAGCCCCGCCGCGAATGAGACCGCGAGGGCCGCGTAGCCCAGCATCGCCAGCACCACGTGCAGCACGAACCAGGGGCCGCGAAAGAGCATCGCCTCGCCATCCGGGCGCACCCCGGCGGCCTGCGCGGCTGCGGCGACGGCGGCGGCCACGGGCACCAGCACCAGCCCCAGCGGCCCGGTGCGCCCCAGCGTCGCCACCCCCAGAGAGCCCAGCGCGATCAGGAAGCCGAGCACCGAGAGCGACGGCGCCAGCCCCACCAGCGGCGGCTCGCCGAACTGGCGGATGTACGAGGCCAGCGCCGCCCCGTGCGCCGCCACCGCCAGCCCGAGGGTGGTGGTGGCGACGGCGGGGAGGCGCCGGTCGGTACGCGCGAAGGAGATCCCCAGCAGCGCCGCAGCGAGCGCGTACAGCGCCACGGCAGCCAGGTGCAGGACGTCGGTCATCATATCCCCACAAAATGCAGGCGCCCTTCCTTTGGGGGAAGGGCGCCGGAAGCCGCGGGCCGGGCCAGCTCCCCCGGCCTTCGTCACGGCATCCGTGCCACCCTGCGCACCGGGAGCCCCGGCCGCATCGCCGGCTGCTCGATCGAGGTGATCCTCACCGTCGCGGTGCGATCCATCACCTTCACCACCTGCATGCGCCCCACGCGGATCTCGGGGCGGCTCCCCCAGCTGCGCGCCTCGCGCGGGAGGTATACCTCGAACTCGTCGCCCTCGCGCACCCCGGCCTGCCGGCCCACGTCCAGGAAGGCGTACTCCTGCGTGGCCACGATGGGGTGCTCCGTCTCCAGCCCCAGAAGCCGCCCCTGCAGCCCCGTCGAAGCCACCGGCCGCACACCCACCGGGACCGGAAAGCGCGCCGCGGGGAGGGCCAGGTCGCCCGGCCGCACCTCGTCGAAGACGCGGATCACCACCGCCGTCGCCACCCCGTCCTCCATGGCGGCCACGGTGGCTACGCCCGTCGACTCCCACACGCGCCCGGCGGGGCGCAGGTCGCGCGCGGGGCGGACGAAGTGGAAGCGGTCGCCCACCTGCGCGCCGCTCCCCGCCGCCATGGCTACGTACACCCGGTCGTACGGTTGGATTCCCGGGAGCCGGTCCAGCGCGACCTCGGTGGGCGAGATCACCTCGGCCAGCCGCCCTACGGGCCGCACCTCGGCCTCGGGCGCCACGAACGACGCGCGGTAGAAGTCGCCCTGCGTCACCACGGGGTACGGCGCGGTGGCGGCGCCCATGATGGCGCGGTCCTCCGCCTCCTCGTCACGGTAGAACACCGTGCGCCCGTCGCGGGGTCCGCTGGGGGCCTCCCCCTCGCGCACGCCGCCGGGGAGGACGAGCCGCTCGGAAGGATAGATCCTCGCGGGGTCCTGCACCACGTCCGTGTTGAGCCGGAAGATCTCCGGCCACAGGAACGGGTCGCTCATGTAGGTGCGCGCCAGCTCCCACAGGGTGTCTCCCTGGCGGACGACGTGCACCCGATCCTGCTGCGCGGGCGGCTGCTGCTGTGCGGCGAGGGGCGCTGCTGCGGCCAGGCCGGCGATGGCGGCGACGAGTGACGATCTCACGGGGCCTCGGGGGGATGGTACGCGTGCGGACGGGGCGAGCGGTGCTTCTGCCGGAACGCGACGAGCGCGCCGCGGCTTGGGGCCGGGCGCCGGGGTGCGGCTGGACTATGCGATGTGTGGACGGGTACAGAGTAACCCGCCCCCGCTTCCCCCGCAAGCGAATCGGAAGGCGTCCTCCGCACGATGCCAGCCGTGTGCCGCCTCCCGCGTTCTCACGCATCTGGCGGCGCCGCATCCGCTTACGCCGGGGGCGAGGCGACGGGGGGCATGCGGGGGCATGCCGGGTGTGCGTGGTTGGGAAAAGTTTGCGTGCGCATCCGGGGCCGGACGCCGGGGCGCACGACGGGGGATGAGCGCCGAGTGCGGACGCCGGGGGTCGGACGCCGATGGCCGGACGCCGGGGGATGAGCGCCGGGGATGGGCACCGGCGCCGGAGCACCGGGGGCTGAAGCCCTCGGCTGGAACCACGGGAAGGCCGCTGAAGCGCTCTCGTGCTCCACAGGCTCGGGCGTATCCCACTTCCTGAGCGAAGCACCTCGCCGTCCCGAGCCCCCACACCAGCCTCTGGCGCGGAGCGAAGGAGACGGGCTCTCCGGTGGGCTCCGCCCTAGCCCATGTTCGGGCGCCCGTCCATCGCGGTTGGCGGGCCGCGATGGTGGGGGCAGCGCGAGATCCCCACCAACAGCGGCGACCGCACATGGGATGGATCGTCGCGAGGTGGAGAGCCCGTCTCCTTCGGTCGCCGCCAGGCTTTCGAGCGGCCTCGATGCTGACCGAAGCGGCTCCGTCCGGAAGCTGGGGGCGAGGGATGCGCACCGGCGTTTGCGTGAGTCCGCGCAGGCGGATTTTGTCTGTTTCCAGCGGCGGGTTCATTCGCTCGTGGATCCAGGCTCCACCCTTCCGACCGCCAGGTGCACGGGGATGCCGCCGTTGCGCGTCTGGAGGGCGGTTTCGAACGGCACGCCAACCTGGGCGTCGAGGCGGGATTCGGCGGAGAGGAGGGCCATCGTCCAGCCGGGCGCGCGCTGGCGGGCGGCGTGGCCGAGCGCCGCATACAGGTTGCGCAGCGCCTCCGTCTCGCCGACGCGGACGCCGTACGGGGGGTTGGTGATGACCCAACCCGGGCCCGCGGGAGGATCGATGGCGGAGACCGGGGCGACGGCGAGCTCCACGTCCGCGAGTACGCCGGCGCGCGCGGCGTTGGCGGAGGCAGCATCGATGGCGCCCGCGTCGCGATCGGAGCCCTGGACGGGTGCGGGGGCGGAGGGGCGGATGGCGGATTGGGCGAGCTCCACCACGCGCCGCCACGCCGCGGCGTCGGCGTCCGGCCACTCCTGGAACGCGAAGCGGCGCGGCTCGCGGTCCGCGCCCGCGAGCCCCGGCGCGATGCCGCGGGCCATCAGCGCGCCCTCGATGGCGATGGTGCCGGAGCCGCACATGGGATCGAGGAGCGGGGCATCGCCGGGCCAGCGGCTACCCAGCAGCGTGGCGGCGG
>JAUJMI010000225.1 GCA_030446945.1 Longimicrobium sp.
ATGGAGCGCGACGACGTCATCATCGTCTCGTCGGTCTCGTGCATCTACGGGTTGGGCGACCCGCAGGAGTACCGCAAGCTGATGCTGACGCTGGAAACCGGGCAGGAGATCGGCCGCAAGAAGATCCTGGAGGGGCTCGTCGCCATCCAGTACTCGCGCAACGACGCCTCGTTCGAGCGCGGCACCTTCCGGGTGCGCGGCGACACGATCGAGATCTACCCCGCGTACGAGGAGCAGGGGGTGCGGGTGGAGCTGTGGGGCGACGAGGTGGAGCGCATCACCCGCTTCGACCCGCTGACCGGCGACACCATCGCGATCCTGCCGCGCTGCGCCATCTACCCGGCGAAGCACTTCGTGACCCAGCGGCCCACGCTGGAGCGCGCGGTGCAGCGCATAAGGGCGGAGCTGGACGAGCGCCTCAAGGAGCTGTACCGCGACCAGAAGCTGCTGGAGGCGCAGCGCCTGGAGAGCCGCACCAACTTCGACATCGAGATGATGCTGGAGATCGGGACGTGCTCGGGAATCGAGAACTACTCGCGCCACATCTCCGGGCGGGCGGAGGGCGACCGGCCGGCGTGCCTGTACGACTACTTCCCCGCGGACTTCCTGGTGGTGGTGGACGAAAGCCACGTCACCGTTCCGCAGATCGGCGGGATGTTCAACGGCGACCGCGCGCGCAAGCTGACGCTGGTGGACCACGGCTTCCGCCTTCCGTCCGCACTCGACAACCGGCCGCTCAAGTTTGACGAGTGGGAGACGCTGGTGCCGCGCGCCGTCTTCGTCTCCGCCACGCCGGGGGAGTACGAGCTGGCCAAGGCGGGGGGCGTGGTGGTGGAGCAGATCATCCGCCCCACGGGGCTCATCGACCCGCAGGTGATCGTGCGGCCGGTGAAGGGGCAGGTGGACGACCTGCTCGCCGAGATCCGCGTCCGCGCCGCGCGCAGCGAGCGGGTGCTGGTGACGACGTTGACCAAGCGGATGTCCGAGGACCTCACCGACTTCCTCTCGCAGGCGGGCGTGCGCGTGCGCTACCTGCACTCGGACATCGAGTCGCTGGAGCGGGTGGAGATCCTGCGCGACCTGCGCCTGGGGAAGTTCGACGTGCTGATCGGGATCAACCTCCTGCGCGAGGGGCTGGATCTGCCCGAGGTGTCGCTGGTGGCGATCCTGGACGCGGACAAGGAAGGGTTCCTGCGCTCCTCGTCGTCGCTGATCCAGACCGTGGGCCGCGCCGCCCGCAACGTGCAGGGGACGGCGATCCTGTACGCCGACCGCATCACCGGCTCCATGCAGCGGATGATGGAGGAGACGGACCGCCGGCGCACGCTGCAGGAGGAGTACAACCGCGAGCACGGCATCATCCCGCAGTCGGTGATCAAGTCGGTCGAGGAGATCGAGAAGTCCACGCGTGTGGCCGACTCGCGCAGCACCAAGTACGAGGCGCAGCAGGAGGAGATCCAAAAGGTGGCGGAGCGGCGCGCCGCGTTGGGCGCAAAGAAGCCGGAGGAGATCCTGGCCGACATCGAGCGCGAGATGCGCGACGCCGCCGCCCAGCTGGACTTCGAGCGCGCCGCCCTCCTGCGCGACCAGTACCTGGAGCTCAAGGCGGAGATGGACGGGGCGCGCCCGGCGCCGCAGCGGAGGACGGTGTCGCAGCTTCGCGGCTATGGCTGAGCGGGTCGCGGAGCTCTCCGAGGCCGCGCTGGTGGCCTGGGGCGAGCGGATCGGGCGGGAGGCGGAGACGCCGCTGGTGATCGCGCTGCGCGGCGACCTGGGGGCGGGGAAGAGCACGCTGGCCCGCGCCATCGTGCACGGCACCGGGGTGGCGGGAGACGTCCCCTCGCCCACCTTCAACCTGCTCTTCCGCTACGACACGCCGCGAGGGGTGACGGTCCATCACCTGGACCTGTACCGGCTGGAGGACCCCGACGAGGTGTGGGACCTTGGATGGCAGGAGCTGGGCGCCGCGGATGACGTGGTGCTGATCGAGTGGCCGGAGCGCGCGGAGACGATGCTGCCAGCGACGAGGTGGGAGGTGGAGCTGGAGGAGGCGGCTGGCGGTGATCTGCGCCGGGTCGCGGCCACGCCCGTCGGCGCCCCGCCCGCGCTGCCGCCGATGGAGGGGGCGCGTTGACCGGGCCGGTGCTCGCCCTCGACAGCTCCACCCTCGGCGGCTCGGTGGCCGTGGGGGTGGACGGGCGCGTGGTGGCGGAGCGCGTCCTTCCCGACCAGGCCGGCGCGTCGGGGACGCTGCTCCCCAACGTGGACGAGGCGCTGCGGTCGGCCGGTCTGGCACCCGGCGACGTGGCGGCGCTGGTGGTGGGGGGCGGGCCGGGGTCGTTCACCGGCCTGCGCATCGCCGCGGCGACGGCCAAGGCGGTGGTGCGGGTGCGCGGGGTGCCCCTCTTCGCCTTCAGCGGCCTGATGGGCGCCGCGGCCGCGCGGCGCGAGGACGGGCGCGCGGTGTGCGCCCTCTTCGACGCCCGCAACCGCGAGGTGTACGCCGGCTGCTGGCGCTTCGGGGGCGGCGTGGAGGAGGCGATGGCGGTCGAGGCGCTCGCGCTGGACGAACTCGGCGAGCGCTTCAGCGCCGACCCGCCCCTCTTTACCGGCGAGGGGGCGTGGATGCACCGCGAATCGCTGGCCGCCGCCTTCGGTGCGGAGGCCGTCGCGCCGGAGGAGGGGCCTTCCATCGCGGTGGGGCTCCTCTGGCTGGCGGGCGCGCTGCCGGAGCGGGGCCGCGTCGCCGATCCCGCGGCCTGGGAGCCGGAGTACGTGCGCTCCTCCGGCGCGGAGCGCATCGCCGCACAGGGGAGGGTGCGTTGAGCGGCGCGGTGCGCGCGATGCCCGCCTTCCGCATTCGCCTCCTGCGCGCGAGCGACCTGCCGGAAGTGATGGGGATCGAGACCGCCGCGTTCTCCACCCCCTGGCGCGAGAACACCTTTCGCGGCCTGATGCGCCGCACCGACACCGACCTTTTCGTGGCCGACGCCGTGGGGCGGGTGGTGGGCTACGCCGCGTGCTGGACCGTGGTCGACCAGAGCGAGCTGGGGAACGTGGCCGTGGCCGAGGACGCGCGCGGACGCGGGATCGGCGGGGCGCTGGTGGATGCCGTGGTGCGCAGGGTCCGCGAACGCGGGGCACATGAGCTCTTTCTGGAGGTCCGCGAGTCCAACGTGGGCGCGCAGTCGGTGTACCTGGAGCGCGGTTTCTCGGTGATCGGCCGCCGCCGCTCGTACTACTCGTCGCCCACGGAAGACGCGCTCATTATGCGTCTCCGCGTTTGACGATTCTCTTGACACCGGGTGCGCGGGTGGACTATCCTATGCGCCTCCGCTGTGTCAACTCTGTTCACTTTGGGATGAAGGAGGAGCTGTGGCTCGCAGCCTGAACAAGGCCATGCTGATCGGCAACGTGGGCTCGGACCCCGAGATCCGTACGACTGCGGGCGGAGCGCGCGTCGCGCAGTTCTCGCTCGCTACCAGCCGGCGCTGGAACGACCGGAACGGCCAGCAGCAGGAAAAGACCGAGTGGCACCGCGTGGTGGCCTGGGACAAGCCTTTCCCGCTGGTGGACGTGATCGAGAAGTACCTGAAGAAGGGCGAGCGGGTGTACGTCGAGGGCGAGATCGAGTACCGCACGTACGACGACAAGGATGGGAACACCCGGTACGTCACCGAGATCCGCGCGCGCGAGGTCCTCCTCCTCGGCAGCCGTGAAGGGGGCGGCGGCGGGGATTACGGCGGCGGCGGGGGCGGTTACCGCCAGGCGGCCACGTCGGGCTCAGGCGGCGGCGGCGCCAATCGCGGCGGGTCGCGCGGCGGCGGCGGTGGAGCCGGCGCGGGCGGCTCGTACGACGACTTCCAGGCGCCCGCGATGGAGGGCGACGACGATCTGCCGTTCTAGAACCGGTTATCTGGACATTGTTTTCAAACGGGAAGAGGTAAGCGATGTAAGTGCTTCTTCCACAGGTGGTGACGCACCGGGTGGCGTTCCTCTGCGAGGGGTCCCCGGTGCGTTTCAGCTTGCGTGACGTCGGGCATGCATCGAGAGCCGCCGCGTCTCCATTCGTCTGGATTGAGAAGGATCAGTGAGAGAGGTGGTCTAGGAGCGATTGCGCCAGCACCAGGAATTGGTCCACCGTTGTCCCTGCCGCTGCACCGGCTCTCCGCGCCGGTGAGCTCTGGTGCTCGACGGCTACCATCGGGGAGGTGCCCAGATGAGCAGGAACCTATTCGACCAGGTGGCGGATTTCGTCGCGCACGAGACTGGGGTCCGTCGAGAGCGAATCGCTCCTGAAACCCTCGTCGAGGATGATCTCGGCTGTACGGGCGACGACGCGCTGGACCTGATCACCGATTTCTCCCGAGAGTTCAGGGTGGACCTGGAGGATTTTCGCTTTGACTTCCACTTCGGTCCTGAGAGGGCAGCCGGACCGGAGATGCTGATACTTGCGCCGGTAGCGCTCCTCGCTCAGCCTCTTCGGTTACCGCTGGCAGACGCAGAGCAGCCTGGAACCGGTGAGCGTCGGTCATCTGGCCGCAGTTGCGGCACAGGGTCGCTGGTTCCGCCCGGTTGCCAAATCGTCGTAGATGGGCTCCTCCCGCCCCGGAGGACGGGTGTCCCCGCCGCAGAGGTTGTGGAGGCAATCGACGCCGGGCGGACCCAAGTCTCTCGTAGAGTCCCGTGCGCCCTGCGCGCCTGATCCCTGAACGTTCGGCGGCTCGTGCCTCGCGCAGGAGGATCGATGTTGCAGCGTCTCGCCTCGGCGTTCCGGCGCCTGAACCGAACTGTGGAAGGTGAGCTACTGGTGGTCACGGATGCTGGATTGGAGCTCCGCGATCGGCGTCACGCGCACCCGATCTGGACTATGGGATGGAAGGCACTGGAGGAGGTTGTCGCCTTCAAGCGTGACATGGTCACGGTGGACGATCTCTGCCTCGGCTTCCGCTCTCGAGGCGAGAGCCAGTTCTACGTTTGTGATGAGGAGACTCCAGGCTGGGACCAAGTGAACGACGCTCTGACTGCGCGTTACGGCATTCAGTACCAGGCATGGGTTGCCGAGATCATGAAGCCGCCTTTCGTAGAGAACTGGACCGTACTATGGCGTCGAGACGCCGCCGAACAGGCGCATGAAGCCGACGTGCGGCCGGGCATTTCGGCAGAGTAGATTCCGGGGAGGCCGCACGCGGCCTATCCTGGGTCATTCGGCGGCAACCTCGTGTGTTCAGCTATGAAGCTGCTGAGACGGCTCGGCAATATCTCCGACGCAGCGGAGGTTTCCATTCCGGTGTTGCTCGGCACGGGGCTCTTCCTCGGCCTCTATGTCGGGGTGCCACTCGCGGTAACCTCCGCCCTTTTTCAGGCGTCCAGGCCCGGTGCTGGGGTGGCCGTGCTCCTACTCACCGCCCTGCTGGTGGCGGCGAATGTTCGGGACGCACTGCGGAGGCGCTGGAGCTGGGTCAGTGGTGGTGCTGCTGGCCTCTGGGTGCTGTGCGTCGGGTACGCGACTATCCTGCTCCTCCTGGAGTAGGCGCTGCGCCGCACTGGTGCACGCGGGCAGCGGGTCCCTCACCCCCCGGCGAGCTGTGCGCTAAGTGATCCCCGGGTTGCCTCCTGCTTTGTCGGCGTGAAATCGGGCCTGGGCGTACTTGCGGCGCTGGTCTCTCTGCGGATGCGCTTGCCGTGCATGGGAGAGAGATGGAGGATATGGGTGGGCTTCTCACCACCATCGGGCTGACCGGGTCCCATGTACTTGCCGTTCAGCGGGGCCCATGGAGCGCGGCTAAATCGGCCGCGCCTGGCGGGCGTCGGGCGAAGGTGCGGAGAACGACGCGGGTCGTGTTGGGGACTGCGCTGCTGATGCTGAGTCCGATGATGGGGTTCGACGAGGTTGCCTTTGATCGTGACCATGATCGCAGCGCTAACCGACCGTTGGCTGCAACGCCGCCCGGCCGCCCAAGCGGATGAAGTCGCGTGCGGCCGGTACGTGGATAGCGGCCATTCCTCTGTGGCCACACGCGGCCTATCCTCGAGCGTTCAGCGGCTCCTGCGGGACCTCTCTCCTCTCGCCCTTGTCGATGAGTGATCCGCTACCCCTTCATCGCCGCCGCGTCCCTCCTGCTCTGCGCGGCCCGTGCAGACGCGCAGTCCGCGAGCCGTGGTGCTCGGTCTGCTGCGGGACAGCCCGCCGACAGCCTCTCGGAACTCACCGGCGTGGTGATCGACCTGTCGGCTGACCGGGTACGCACCCCGTTCGGAATCGCCGCAGGGAGTGCTCGTGTCCAGCCCGGTGCAGGTCGGTCCGCGACCGGCCCTGGGCTGGTGTGCTCTGGAAAAAAGAAGAGCTCAGCGCAGGGCAGGTGGTCGGCAGCACGATCTCCTTCGGTCTCGGGCGTCTACAGAGTGATGGGCGTGGATTG
>JAUJMI010000226.1 GCA_030446945.1 Longimicrobium sp.
CATGCACACCCACGCTTCAGGCGCGGTACTCCCGGACAACGATCCCGGGCCCGGTACGGACCGGCTGCAGCGGCAGCTCGGGCTGTGGAGCGCGATGGCAGTGCTGGTGGGCTCCACCATCGGGAGCGGGATCTTTCGGGTGCCCAGCACCATCGCGGGCGAGGTGGGCACGGTGGGGGCGATGGCGATGCTCTGGATCCTCGGCGCGCTGATCGCCCTCTTCGGCGCGCTGACGCTGGCGGAGCTGGCGGCGCTCTTCCCGCGGTCCGGCGGGATCTACGTCTTCCTGCGCGAGGCGTACGGGCCGCTCCCCGCCTTTCTCTTCGGGTGGACCGAGATGCTGGTGATCCGCCCCTCGGCGCTGGGGGGAATCGCGATGCTCTTCGCGGAGTACGTGCAGACCTTTGTCCCCATCAGCGAGGGGCAGGTGAGGCTCGTGGCGATGGCGGCGATCGTGACGCTGGCGACCGCCAACATCATCTCGCTGAAGTTCGGCGCGCTGGTGCAGAACGCGTCCACCGCGGCGAAGGCGGCGACGCTGGTCGGGCTCGCCGTGACGGCGTTCGTGGTGGGCGACTACGCGGGCGGGAGCTTCGCGCAGCCCATCCTGTGGTCGCCGACCAGCTGGGGCGGGTTCGGGATCGCGCTGGTGGCGGTGATGTGGGCGTACGACGGGTGGGCGGACCTGACGTTCATGGCCGGCGAGGTCAAAGACCCGGGCCGCAACCTGCCGCGCGCCCTGCTGGGGGGAACCGCCGCGGTGGTGGTCATCTACCTGGTGGTGAACGCCGCGTACCTGTACGTCCTTCCCTCGGCTGAGATGCCCGGGAAGCCGCTGGTGGCGGCGGACGCCGCGCGCTCGCTCTTTGGGCAGGTGGGGGCGTCGATCGTGGCGGCGATGGTGATGCTCTCGGCCTTCGGAGCGCTGAACGGCTCCACCATGACGGGCCCGCGCATCTTCTACGCGATGGCGGAGGACGGGCTCTTCTTCCGCCCCATCGCAGCGGTGCACCCGCGCTTCCGCACGCCCTACGCGGCGATCACGATGGCGGCCGTCCTGGGGATCGGCTACGTGTCGTTCCGCAATTTCGAGCAGCTGGCGGACGCCTTCATCCTGGGGATCTGGCCGTTCTACGCGCTGGCGGTGCTCGCCGTCTTCACGCTGCGCCGCTCGCGGCCGGACCTCGAGCGCCCGTACCGCACCTGGGGCTATCCCGGGGTCCCCATCGTCTTCCTCATCGCTTCGGTGGCGATGCTCCTCAACGCCGCCCTCCGCGAGACGGGGTCCACGCTGTTCGGGTTCGCGATCATCCTGCTTGGGATCCCGGTGTTCTTCATCTGGCAGGCGGTGCGGCGGCGGGAGGCGGGGGATGTCGGCCAGCCCGGGGGCACCGGCGGCTGAAGCCCGGCTGGAACCCCGGGAAGACGGTCAGGTGATCCGCAGCCTCCGTGGCAAATCACCGTGCCTGAGGCGAGTCCGCCGGCGCGAGTCCGCGCAGGCGGACTTTCCCGTGGTTCTGACAGCTACCGCGACAGGATGCGCAGGCCGAAAGGGCAGAACTCGGTGCGGCAGCCGGCCATGGTGACCGAGACGAGGTGCGGGCCGGTGGCGTCGGCGACGAAGGTGAGGATGGGGCGGGCGTCGGCCTCCACGTCCTCGGCAAGGACCTCCGCGCCGCCGGCGGCGAAGGCGCGCAGGTCGAGGTCGTCGCAGGCGGGGCCGCAGCCGGCGACCACGCTGTAGCGGCGGCCGGCGCGCAGGTTCACCTCCAGGCGCACGGAGCCGCCGCGCGGGAGCTCGCCCATCAACGACACGCGGCCGATGGCGCGCGCGTCCGGGACGAAGCCGCGCGAGGCGACGGCCTGCGCCGCCGTGTCCAGCTCCGCCAGGATCGCCTGGCGCGGGGTCTGGGCCGCGGCGGGGAGCGCGGCGGGTGCGGCGGCGAAGAGCGCGGCGAGCAGGGCGCGGGTCATGGAAGCGGGGCCGGGGGGGAGCGCGGGGAGCGGGGAACGCTAACGCCCCGCTTCCACGCGCGGCAAGGGGTGCGCTTCCTTGCGCCGTGTCACGCGCGCGCTACGTTTCGCCGTGAACCCATTTCCGGAGGATGACCGAATGAAGCGCTGGTCCCCCACGCTGGCCGGCGCGCTGCTCGCGCTCGGGGCCGCGGCCCAGGCCGCGCACGCGCAGGACCCCGCCGGACCCACCGCCGCCACGGTGGCACGGCGGGCGGTGCCCAACCCGATCGTGGCGCCGCGCGACTTCCAGCGCGCCGTTTCCCGCGGGACGCGCACCATCACCGGCGCGCCGGGGCCGCGCTACTGGCAGCAGCGCGCCGACTACCGCATCCGGGCCACCGTGGACGCGGCGGCGAAGACGCTCACCGGCAGCGAGACAATCACCTACCACAACCGCTCGCCGGACACGCTGCGCATAGTGTGGCTGCAGCTGATGCAGAACGTCCACCAGGCCGAGGCGCCGCGCAACGAGGAGGCCGAGGTCACCGGCGGCTACCGCTTCACGCGCGTGGCGGCGGGCGGTCAGCCGGTGCCCGAGAGCGAGGATCTGCGCTCCGGCTCCGGCTACGCCGTCGACTTCACGCGCATGGCCATCCGCCCCGCGAGCCCGGTGCTCCCGGGCGACTCCGTGCGCCTGGAGCTGGACTGGAGCTACAAAATCCCGCAGGCCGGCGCCGGCGCGCGCATGGGCCATAGCCGCGACAACCTGCTCTACCTGGCCTACTGGTACCCGCAGATGGCGGTGTACGACGACGTAGTCGGCTGGCAGACGGATCCCTTTCTGGGCGCCGCCGAGTTCTACATGGGGTACGGGAGCTACGAGTACACCGTGGACGCGCCCGAGGGGTGGGTGGTGATGGGGACGGGCAACCTCACCAACCCCGAGCGGGTGCTCCCGGCCGACGTCCTCCAGCGCTGGCGCCGCGCGGCGCAGAGCGACACGCCGGTCCGCGTGCTGGGCGCGGGCGGCTTCGGGGCGGGGAAGGCCACGCTGCGCGGCGCCAACGGCCGCCTGCAGTGGACCTTTCGGGCGGACAGCGTGCGCGACGTGGCGTTCAGCATGACGCGCGAGTCCAACTGGGACGCGGCGCGCACCCCCGTCGGCGTCCGCAACGGCGACGGGCGCACGGATTACGTGCTGATCCAGTCGCTCTGGCGCGCGACGGCGCCGCGCTGGGCGAACATGGTGAAGTACTCGCAGCAGTCCATCACCCACCACTCCGGGTTCACGGGCGTGCGCTACCCCTGGCCGCACATGACCGCGGTGGAGGGGGAGGAGATCATGGGCGGCGGGATGGAGTACCCCATGATGACCCTGATCGGCCCGTACAACGCGCAGGGCGACACCGCGCTCTACAGCGTGACGGCGCACGAGCTCGGCCACATGTGGTTCCCGATGATCATCGGGGTCGACGAGCGGCGCTACGGGTGGATGGACGAGGGGACGACCAACTTCAACGAGAACGAGGCGTTCAACGACTTCTACCGCGGCGCCCCCAACGCGCACCTGCGCGAACAGCGGCAGTACGTCAGCTTCGTGAACAACGTTGGCGACCCGGAGCTCCTCCGCTGGACGGACCTGCAGCAGCCGAACCTGAGCGGGTTCGCCAGCTACACCAAGCCGGCCACCCTGCTCTCCGCCCTGCGCGGCCTGCTGGGCGAGGAGACGTTCATGCGCACCTACCGCAACTACGCGCGCACCTGGGCATTCAAGCACCCGAAGCCGTGGGACTTCTTCAACGCGTTCAACGCGGGTGCCGGGCGCAACCTGGACTGGTTCTGGTCCACCTGGTACAAGGAGGCCTGGACGCTGGACCAGGCGCTGGGCAGCGTTACAAGTGGCGGTGCGAATACCGTGATCACCGTTGAGGACCGCGGCAGCGCGCCGATGCCGGCCCGCCTCCTCGTCACGCGCCAGGACGGCACCACGGAGCGCCGCGAGATCCCGGTGGAGACCTGGCTGGGCGGCGCGCGCTCCGCCACGGTGAGCGTGCCCAGGGGCGGCTCGCCGGTGGTGCGGGTGGAGATCGATCCCACCAGCTCCTTCCCCGACGTGGACCGCGCGAACAACGTCTGGACGCGCTGATTCGTAACTGCCGGGTCTCACGCGGAGACGTGGAGGCGCGGAGAACTACTAGAAAAAGGGAGGCCGCTCCACGCTCCAGCGGCCTCCCTTCCTTTGTCCGCGTCTACGCGTGAGCCAGGTTGTCCCTTTCAGCCCGCGATGCGGCGGACGCCTTCGAGGAGGCGGTCGACGTCTTCGACAGTCGTGTAGGGCGCGAGGCCGGCGCGGATCAGGCCGCCGCAGTCGTCCAGCGCCAGGCGCTCGCATACGCTGGTCGCGTAGAAGTTGCCGTTCCACACGAAGACCCCCTCCTCGCCCAGCCGCCTCGCCACCTCGTCCGGGGAGGCGCCGGGGACGGTGAAGCCGAGGGTTGGGGTGCGCGGCTGCCCGTCCGGGACGCCGTAGACGCGCGTGCCGGGGATGGCGCGGATCCCGGAGATCATGCGGTCGAAGAGCTCGCGCTCGTGCGTCTCGATCAGCTCGAACGCCTGGTCCAGCGCCGTGCGGCGGTCGCCGGCCGGGGTGCCCGCGAGGCCGGCGATCCAGTCCACGGCCGCGGCGGCGCCCACGATCCCCTCGTGGTTCTGCGTACCCGTCTCCCAGCGCTCCGGCGCCTCCTCGGAAGCGGGGGGAACCTTGTAGGGCGTAAGGCGCTCCAGGTGCTCGCGGCGGCCCCACAGGATGCCGACGTGCGGGCCAAAGAACTTGTAGGCCGAGCAGGCCAGGAAGTCGCACCCCAGCGCCTGCACGTCGATGCGGCGGTGCGGCGCCAGGTGCACCGCGTCCACGAAGGTGATGGCCCCCACGGCGCGGGCCATCGCCGTCACGCGGGGCACGTCGTTGATGGTCCCCACCGCGTTCGATGCGCCGCCTACCGCCACCAGCCGCGTCTTGGGGCCGATCGCCCGCTCCATCGCCTCGTAGTCCAGCTGCATCGTCTCGGCGATGAATGGCACGGAGCGCACCGTCGCCCCGCGGTCCTCGGCCATGCGGCGCCAGGGGGCCTGGTTCGCCTGGTGGTCCAGCTCGGTGACCACCACCTCGTCGCCGGGTCCCAGCTCGCGGCCCAGGGAGCGCGAGAGGTGAAAGGCGATCGTGGTCATGTTCGCGCCGAAGACGATTTCCCGCGGCGATCCGGCGCCCAGGAAGTCGGCGAACGCCTCGCGCGCGCCCGTCATCGCGGCGTCGGTCTCTTCGCTGGTGCGGAAGTGGCCGTGGGTGTTCGCGTTGTGCAGCGTCAGGTACTGCACCATCGCCGCCGCCACCTCCTGCGGCACCTGGCTCCCGCCCGGCCCGTCGAAGAACGCGATCGGCTTGCCCGCGATACGACGCGCGTAGACCGGGAACGACGCGCGAACAGCGTCGGTGAACGAGTGTGAAGATACGGCGCTCAACTGCTCTGTGTTGTTCATTTTGTGATGTACTGCATCAGACTGTTTGCGAAGGAGGAGACGCCCATCGCGCGCCTCGCTTCAGCGCAGATGCAGGGGCCGCACCGCGACCGCGTCAGAATGCAGGGTGCGGGGCGTGTTGGCAACCGGCGGAGGTGCGTTGGGGCGAAGGACGGAGACGGGGCGCTCAGCGGCAGCCACACCGGGCGGCCCCCTACGAGGTGGTGACGCGCTGGCGGGCGGCGTGGGGCAGGGCACCGGCGTGATAAATCACACCGTACGGCTCTGTGGATGGTATGCAGGGGCAGCGAGGAACGAGCGCGGGTGGGAGCCCGCCGCCCCCGAAACGCAAACCCCCTCCGCCAGGCAGTTCTGGGGGAGGGGGATGCGTTGCGGAGCGGCGCTGGGAGGAGAGGGCCCCCTCAGGAGACCGCCCAGAATCCTTCCAGGGCGGCGCCGTCCGGGCTCTCGCGGAGCTTCTCGAAAGCGCGGTTGCGGATCTGGCGGATGCGCTCGCGGGTCACGCCCAGGAGCGAGCCGATCTCCTCCAGGGTGCGCTCCTCGCCCTCGTCCAGGCCGTAGTAGAGGTAGAGGATCTTGCGCTCGCGCTCGGTAAGGTACTTCTCGAACATCTTCTCGAGGAACTCGCGGCGCGCCTGCGCTTCCACCTCTTCCTCGATCTCGTCCGACTCGCTCCCGGAGAAGCGCTCCCCAAAGGAGGCGCTGTCGCGGTCGCCGCGGTCCAGCGGCGCGTCCAGCGAGAGCTCGCTGGCGGCCACGCGGCGAAGGGCGCGGATCGTGTCCACCGGCTCCGCCATCTCGTCCGCGATCTCCTCGTCCGTCGGAGAGCGGCCGAGCGTCTGGGTCAGCGCCGTGTCCACGCGCGACAGGCGGACCAGGTTGGAGTTCTGGTTCAGCGGGATGCGCAC
>JAUJMI010000227.1 GCA_030446945.1 Longimicrobium sp.
CAACAGGTCCAGGAGCGCCTGGTTTCCGGGGGTGGGCGGCATGCCCGGGTACCCGTCGGTGAAGGTGATCTCCGCCGAAGCGTGCGGATGGCTGCGCGCCACGATGGCCTTCATCCGCTCGCGCACGCTGTTCAGCTGCTCCGCCGAGAGCGCGCGCAGGTCGCCGGTGACGACGGCGGTGTCGGCGATCACGTTGCTCTTCCCGGACGCGGTGCCGCGCGTCCCCTCCTCCTCCAGCCGCACGTCGCTGCCGCCGAGGATCATCCCCGGGGTGAAGGTGAGGTTGGGCTCGCCGCGGAGCTCCTGGTGGAAGGCGGTGAGGATGCGCGCCGCCTCGAAGATGGCGCCGCTCCCCGACGCCGGCTGGAAGATGCCGGAGGCGTGGCCGGGGCGTGCGTGCACCCGCAGCGTCCAGGAGCTCGTGCCGCGGCGCGCGATGACGGCGTAGTCGCCCCGCTCGTCGCGCGATCCCGTCTCGAACTCCAGCGCCACGTCGCTGCGGCGCGCGGCTTCCACCAGGTCGCGGCGCACGGTGTCCAGGTGGCCGATGAGGAGGACGCGCCGGCCGCGGCTCCCCGGGTGCTCGGCGAAGAGGTGCCCGGCGCGGTCCATCCCGGGCGCCGCGTCCACCCAGCGCGTGCGGAAGCCGATGCTATCCAGCTCCGCGCGGAAGATGCGCCCCACCGCGCGCACCCCCTCCGGGTTCATGGTGCCGCTGTTGATGTTGACCGTCCGCTCCAGCAGCCCGACCGCGTCCTCCGCGTGGGCGTCCACGTATGCGACGATGCGCCGCTCCTCCGGGCTCAGCGCGGTCTGCGCGGCCGCCGCGGATGCAAAGGTGGTGGCGGCGGTCACGGTCGCGAGGGTGCGGAGGAGGCGGTCAGCGTTCGGCATGCGTGGTCGCATGGTTTCCATGGATGAATGCGGCGCCGTTTTCCGCGCGAGGCTACGCGATCGCCCGCCGTTCAGGACGGCCGGATCGGCGGCGTCTCCGATTCGCCCGTCGTCCCCACGCTGGGCGGCGGGGGAGGCGGAGGCGCGGGGGGCAGCACGATGGTGTCGCGCGGCACGGGGTATGGCGTGGGCGGCGGCGGCTGCGGCACAGGCTGCGGCTGCGGCTGCGGCTGCGGCTGCGGCGGCAACGGTTGGGGCTGCGGCGGTTGAGGCTGCGGCTGCGGCGGCAACGGCCGGGGCAGCGGCTCGGGCTGCGGCTGCTGCGGTTGCTGCGGAACGGGCTGGCGAGGCGCCTGCCGCTGCGGCGGAAGGTTGGGGCGCGGACGCGGCACGGCCTGCCCCGGCTGCGCCGGAGCGGCGGGCTGGGGCGCCGGTTGCGTGAAGACCGGCGGATTGCCGCCGCCTTCCGGGTTGATCGGCGTCGGTGACACCTGCACCGGCTCGCCGCCGCCAGTCCCCTCCGGCGGCAGCGCCACGCCCGGGTCCACGGGGAGCGGCTCCTCGCCCGGGTCCTCGGCGACGGCGCTCGTGTTCACGGAATCGGCCGGCACGCCGGGCGCGCGGTCCACGTCGCCGCCGCCCTGGTTCATCGCCCACAGACCCGCGACCAGCCCCAGCAGGAGGATCGGCAGCACCAGCATCCACGCCGGCCGCTTGCGGCGCGGCGGGGGCGGGGCGGGGGTGCTGCGCGGCGGCGGGGGAGCCGCGGGCCGCGGCGGCACGGGCACGGCCGCCGGGACCGGCGCCGCGGCGACGGGCGGGGGCGCGATCACCGTCCGCTCGTCATCCATGATGGGCGGCGCGGCGGTGGCGATGAGCGTCTCGCTGTCGTCCGCCTCCGACGCGGCATCCAGCGCCGCCGCGAAGTCGTCCGCGTCGGTGAACCGGGCGGCGGGGTCCGGGAGCATGGACCGCTCGATCACCGCCGCCAGCTCCGGCGATACCTGCGGGTTCAGCTCGCGGATCGGCTGCAGCTCCACCGGAGAGCCAGCATCGCGCAGCGCGCCGAACGGCTTCTTCCCGGTGAGGAGCTGGTAGCCGACCACCCCGAGCGCGTACACGTCGGTGGCCGGCGTCAGAGCCGGGTCGCCCCGCAGCTGCTCCGGCGATGCGTACGCCGGGGAGAGCGGTGCGGCGCCGCGGGTGCGCGTCATCGTCCCGTCGTCGTCCGCCACCAGCCGCGCGATGCCGAAGTCCAGCACGCACACGCGGAACGGCTGGTCCCCCTGCGCCTCGGCCAGGAAGAGGTTCGCCGGCTTGATGTCGCGGTGGATCAGCCCCGCGCGGTGCCCCACGGCGATTCCCTCGGCGCCGTCGCGCAGGATGCGCAGCGCCAGGGGCAGGGGAGGGCGCGCCTCGCGGTCCAGGTACGCGGCCACGTTCTCGCCGCGCAGCAGCTCCATCACGATGAAGTCGATCCCCGTCTCCGGATCCGTCCCGAAGTCGTAGACCGGCACCACGTTGGGATGGTGCGGCAGCGCGGCGGCCGCGCGCGCCTCGTGCTCGAAGCGGGCCCGGAGGTGCTCGCGGAGCTCGGGCGTGGGCGCGGGGATGGAGAGCACCTTGACCGCGGTGGGGCGCCCCAGCCGCAGGTCGTCGGCGCAGTAGACCACGGCGAAGCCGCCGCGGCCGATCACCTCTTTTATGGTGTACCGTTTCACCAGCGTGCGGCCGGTGAGCAGCTCTTCGAACCCTGAAGCCATCGTGCGTTCCGCGGGCGGTGGGTGCGCGCTCCGGTGCCCGTAGCGGGCAAGGGACCCCACTCCGGCAAGATGCGGTCCGGCCCGTCCGCCCCCCGGAGCGTATCCAGGAGCGAATGAATTCGCCGCTGGAACCACACGAAGTCCGCCCGCACGGACTCGCGCCTCCATATCCAATCGTAGGGGCGCGATTCATCGCGCCCGCCCTATCCCCCGCCGCGACCTCAGATCCCATCGTAGGGGGCAGACCCGCGTGTCTGCCCACCCTATGCCCGCCTCGACCTCCGCCGGAAAACACCGATCGATTGTGGGGCCAGACCCGTGTGTCTGCCGGTGCCTTCCGCCCGCGCCGGAGCCACTCGGGCGGTGTAGACGGCGGGGCTCCGCGAGACCCCCACACCGCCATCGGACATGCGATGGAACGGTGCTCGCCGCGAAGCCCGTCTCCTTCGCTCCGCGTCCGGCGGCGGCGGGGGGACGCCCCGGAGAGGCGCTCCGCTCAGGAAGTGGGATCGGCCGGATGCGGCGTTGCTCGAGTCGGCTTCAGCCGCCTCCCCGTAGTTCCAGCCGGGGGCTTCAGCCCGGCGCACCGCCGTGTTTTCACCCTCGCCAATCCGTCACGCCCCGTGCCCGCCCGCCCCGTGCGCGGGAATGGCGCCGCACGACACCGGCGCCATCGGGTTCTCGCCCGAGCCGGCGTGGTAGTTCACCACGTGCTGCCCGTTCATCACCGTCCCCATCGACACCTTTACGGTGCTGGTGGAGGTGCCGGTGCCGCCGGCCATCGCGACGCTCTCCAGCGGAACCACCGCCGGCCCCAGATTGTCGCACGTCCCGGAGTGGATGTGGCCCGGGTGGGTCCCGCTCCCCTGCCCCTGGAGGGTGACGGTCACCATCGTCTCGGCGGCGCCGTGCTCCATGATCTGCGCCTGCCCCGTGACCCCCGAGTTGTTGAGCGCCGTCATCTGCACGGGCGTGGTGGCCGAGCTCTGGCCCGTCATCGTGCTCTCCGCGGGCGTGGTCGGCGGAGTGGTGGCACTGGGAGCCGGCGAGACGGCGGCGGTCGCGGTGTCCCCCGCGCCTTCAGCACCGCCTTCGCCGCCGCAAGCAGCCACCGCCAGCGCAAGCGCGGGCAAAACCCAAAGCCGGGACGCGATCATGGTATTCTCCTGTCGATGGTGGACGCGCGGCCGCATTGGCCGCGCGCACCCCGCATGCAAGGCCCGTTCACACACCCGCGGGAGCGCTCGCCCGGGATCCCGACCCGGCGCACCGCCCCGCCTCAGAACCGGGCACCCACCCGCAGCAGCGGCCGGTTGGCGGGGTGGTCGAACGAGTGCACCGTCTTTCCCGCCGCGATCGCGTCGCGCAGCAGGCGGATGAGGTGGCCGCCGGGCGCGGCGTGCGGCACCACCAGCTCCCGCGCCAGCGACGCCACCAGCCGGTTGCGCGCATCGGCCGTGGCCGCGCTCAGCTCCACCACGTCGTCCGCGAACGGAGACACCAGCAGGAGGCGCCCGCGGTCCAACGGCGTGCGCCAGCGCGCGGGGATGCGCGTGGCGGCCAGCCCGCGCGCCAGGCACACCACCACGGGCTGCGTCCCCTGCAGGAGCACCTCCAGGCACCCGCGCTCCACCGGCGACAGGAACCCGCCCACCACCGGAAACCTCAGGTCGCGCGCGGACCGCGCCCACGCCAGCGCGTGCTCCTCCAGCGGCGGCGGCACCCGCCGCGAGCACAGCAGCCCGATCAGCGCCTGGTCCAGCAGCGCGGGGTTGCCGATGAGCGACAGCGGAGGCATGTGGCTCCGCCCCACTTCAGCCGTCGGCGTAAGCCGCCAGGGCGCGGAGCCGCGCCCGCGTCTCCGGGATCAGGGCCGGCAGCAGCCGCGCGTACGGCAGGTTAGCCGCGAGCGCGTCCTCCGCGTCGGAATGCTTCAGCAGGTGGTCCCGGATCCGCGCGCCTATCCAGTCGCGGAGACCTTCCTCCTCCATCCCGAGCTCCTCCACGATCTCCGCGCGGAACGCGATCACGCTCACCACGTCCTCGATGTCGTGGCTGCCCCGCAGATCGCCGCGTCCACGGCCCTCGTACGCGGCAAGCTTCGTGGCGATGAAGACCGGCGGCGTCAGGAGACAGATATGTAGACCGGGTGCGATCTCCCGCGGCCTCGCCGTTCGGATCCCGTAGCCGTACCACGGATTCCCGAACCCGAGAATGGATTCGTCCGTCGGCATCACGTCCAGGATGTCGGCCCCGGAGCGCCATCGGCAGAGGGGCGCGCCCGGCGTCATGTCCTCGTTGAACCCGAGCTTCCTCAGCCGCTCGCCGAGGTGATGGTCCGCGACCCGGCCCGTGACCTCACAGATCACGTCGGCATCGCGGGTGAGGCGCACGCGGGCCGCCGCAAGAGAGGAGTAAAAGAGCTCCGTCGTCGCGCCGCCCGCGAAGACCAACTCGTCCAGCAGCGGCCGGAGCTGTTCCGCGACACGTGTCAACAAGGGGAGGTTGATCCTCATTCCCCACCGCGCGGGATCCGATGCTCTAGCATCTCGACGGCGATCCGCCGCTCGCGGGCACGTCCGACCCGCAAGGCGTCCACGAGCGTGAGCACGTCGTAGAGCGCCGGATCGCGCTCGGGGAGCGACGGCGCGCCCGCGTACAGGGGGATCAGGGTGTCGCCCCGAACGGCGCCGTGGATGCTCGGCCAGACCAGCGGGCGTTCGCTCTCGATCTCCGCCGCCAGCGGGGGCGCGGAGTACGCGGTCGGAACACCGGGCGCTTCCGGGCCGGTCACCGCGTAGAACGAGTATGGTACGCCGTGAACGACGAAGTCGATCAGCGCGCCTCTCCCCGCCGCGCGCCTGTGCGGGAGAACGAGCCCCGCGGCTTCCAGCCGCGTCACGGCCCGGTGCGTCGCGCTCACCGCGATCCCCAGCGTGCCGGCAAGCGCCTCGTATTTCTCCTCGGGCCGAAGCGCGAGCTGAAGCGCCACCACCACGTCCAGCGGCCGAAGGGCGGGTTGAGACACGGCTGCCACTCCTTTCCAGTTTCTGGAATATGGAAAACACGGCTGCAGTGTACTCGCACCCGCGTGGCGGCGCCAGCATTCCGGGTCAGCGGCTGGTCTTCGGCATTCTCGAATCGTGAATACCTCGTGTGCGGCTCGGGCTCTCCCGGTGCCGGCCGTGAGGAGTTGACGAGAGCGGCTATCGTGGTGGAGGGTCACGGATCGTCTCGGACGAGGGCACGCGGGTGCGCCCCGGCGCCGGCGCGGGCCCACCCCGAATCAGGTGCCGTGCAGGGTAGCCGTCACCGCGGCCCCGGTCCAGCGCGACGTTCCGCCATCAGGCTGACGGTGTGTGCGAGGCGTGGCGCGTCGTGGATGGTTCGGACGAGCGCACAGAGCGAGAGGCACAGAGAAGTCCTCTCTGTGCCTCCGTGTCTCTGTGTGAGCCCATGCAGTTCGCGGTTCAGACGACCTTTACCTCCGCCACCAGCGCCTCCAGCGACTTCTTGGCGTCGCCGAAGAGCATGGAGGTGTTGGGGAGGTAGAAGAGGTCGTTCTCCACGCCGGAGTATCCGGCGGCCATGCTCCGCTTGAGGACGACGACCGCCTTGGCGTGGTCCACGTTCAGGATCGGCATCCCGTAGATGGGGCTGGCGGGGTCGGTGCGCGCCGCGGGGTTCACCACGTCGTTGGCGCCGATCACCAGCACCACGTCGGTGCGGGAGAGCT
>JAUJMI010000228.1 GCA_030446945.1 Longimicrobium sp.
AGGGCCCCGACGGCGCCCTCTACGTCGTCACCGACGCCGAGAACGGCGAGCTGCTGAGGATCGCGCCGCGCAGGTGAAGGCACGGCCGGCGGAAGCCTCACGCAGAGCCGCAGAGACGCAGGAGAGGAGAACAACGAGAGAAAAGCGTAAAACGGCCACACAGGGGAAAAGGCGAGGGCACGGAGAACTCCCTTGGGTGTTCTCTTAGTCCCCTCCGTGGATCTGTGTGACACCATCTGTTCTCATTCTTTTCTCTCCTGCGTCTCTGCCCTCTGCGTGAGACCAGCCGCTCAGAATGCACACAGCTTTCCCGTAACCCGGTATTAGGGCCGGCGGAGCCTGGCGAGGATGGCATCCAGCGCCGGGTCGCGGCCGGCGCGGTAGTCGGCCCAGCTCGCCATGGCGCGGATGTCCGGGGTGAGCGGGGGCGAGGAAAGGTCGTAGCACGGCGTGTTCGCCGGGCACGGCGCGGGCGAGTAGCTGTGCGCGCCATTCGCGAAATGAGCCTTGAGGCCGGAATTCGGCAGCCGCACGTTGCCGCCCTCGGCCCACGTCTCCAGCTCGTCCCCCACCGGCTCGCCCACGATGGTCACACCGCCCGCCTGGCGCCACAACGCCACCTGCGAGATCCCCGCGGAAAAAGTCGCGCGCCCGGTGATGATGAAGCGGGGGATGCCGCGCGTCCGCTCCTCCAGCGTCTTCATCAGGCCGGCGGCCAGCGTCAGGTTCCCGCCCGTGTTGAAGCGCACGTCCATCACGAAGGCCGTGGGACGATGCTCCGCGACCGCAGCCTGGAGCCGCTCGCCGAAGCGGGCGGTGTTCTCGTCCACGCCATCCTGCGAGCGGTTGTACTGGAAGTAGAGCACGCCGCTCTCCGGCAGGTACTCGAACCAGTAGTTGCGGGTGGGATTGCGGAGATACAGCGGGAGCGGGCCCCGCCGCGCCGACAGCGCCTGCACCCAGGTCGAATCGATGCCGGGGTGGCGCGGCGTCAGGTCCCACCACGCCTCCACCGCCCGATCGCGCCGCGCCAGCGGAAGCGGCCTCACCACGGCCCGCGATGCGCCCCCGCAGCGCGACACGGCGAACGCCACCGAATCGGCCGACGGGATCATCCCCAGCCCGTGGAGCACCTGAGGGCTGGTGAGCGAGTACACGCTCATGTAGTCGCCCCACGACCTGTTGCCGGCGAACAGGGGCGCCACCCGCTCCCTCGCCTCCCGCGCGCCCACGCCCGCCACCGCGTCGACCCGGCACCCCAGCAGACGGCGGTGCTCCGGCGTCGTGCGCACCACGTAGAGGCCGTCGCTGAACCACCACAGGCGCACCGGCAGCCGCCGCAGCTCGGTGGCGTTGCGCAGGATGTAGAGCCGGGTGTGCGCGTTGTTCCCCAGCGCGATGGCCGACGCCACCCGCACGACCACCTCGTCGTCGCCGAGCTCCGCCAGGCGGCCGCGCGTGTCCGCGAGCCGTTCCAGGAAGCGCGCGCGCTCGGCCGGTGTGAAGCTGCGGTCCAGCTCCACGAAGCGCGTGGTCAGCGCGTCGATGTCCTGCTCCCACGCCTCCACGCGGTCGCGCGGCTTGGGGTAGTCGGGAACGCGGCGCAGCGTGAAGGCGATCGTGTCCGCCCCCTGCCGCACCCTGCCGGCGAGCTCGCGGTCCTGCACCGCGCCGTCGATCAACACCGCCCGCGGCCCCTCGCCGATGCGCATCACCACCGAGTCGCCCGCCAGCCGCGCCTCGCTCGCCTTCAACGTCTGCCCGAGGATCTCGAGCGTGGTTCCGGGCTCGGCACCTTCGGGACGCAGGTTGAGCGTGATGAACTGCGGCCACGTCGGCGACCTCATCACGCCCTCCCAGCTCCCGTGCAGCGCACTCGCGGATGGGGCGGGCTGCTGGGCTGCGAGGGCTCCGCCGAGACTGAACGGCGCCAGGAAGATGCAGACGGCGCGAAGAAGGGACGTCATCGAGGATCCAGGGGCGCGGGGGACGGCGGCAGACTGCCATGTAACCTCTGACACTCCGAACCGCCGCCGGGTTGGAATCGCCCCCTCACTCCGTGCGCATG
The DNA here is from genome assembly GCA_030446945.1 of Longimicrobium sp. Taxonomy (GTDB): domain Bacteria; phylum Gemmatimonadota; class Gemmatimonadetes; order Longimicrobiales; family Longimicrobiaceae; genus Longimicrobium. Next base: position 2,069 of record JAUJMI010000228.1, read on the forward strand.
GTGACGATGGGATCGACGCGGGTGGTGCGGCGCGCCGGGATGTAGCTGGCGAGCCAGGCCACGCCGGTGAGCACTACCACCACGGCCGCAAAGGTCGCCGGGTCGGTGGGGCTCACGCCGTAGAGGAGTCCCCCCACGAGGCGCGACAGGAGGATCGCACCCACGATCCCCGCCACCATCCCGGCCAGCGCCGTGCGCATGGCGCTGCGCTGCACCAGGGCGCGCACACTCCCCGGCGGCGCCCCCAGGGCGAGCCTGATCCCGATCTCTCGCGCGCGCCGCGCCACCGAGTACGACACCACACCGTAGATCCCCACGGCCGCCAGCAGCAGCGCCACCGCGGCGAACGCGCCGAGCACCAGCATCGTGAAGCGGCGGTCCGCCACCGACTCCACTACCCGGGCGCTCATGGTGGCGAACTCGGCGGGGACCTCCGGGTCCAGCGCGGCGATGCGTGCCCGCGCCGCTCCCACCACGCTGGACGGCGGCACGCTGGTGCGGAGCGTGAGCACCGACGACTGCGCGCCGTTGGGACGCTGCAGGTAATGGACGTAGATCTCCGGCTCGGCCTCCGTCAGCAGCCCGCCGTGGCGCACGTCACCCGCCACGCCGACGATGGTGATCCACCGGTCCGGGTAGATCCACGAGTCGTTGGCGAGGTTGCGCACCCGTTTGCCGATCGGGTCGCCGCCCGGCCAGAGCTTCTCGGCCAGCGAGCGGTTGATGACCGCCACGTCGGGCGTCCCCGCGTGGTCCTCCGGTCCGAACAGGCGTCCGCGCAGGAGCGGGATCTTCATGGCCGCGAAGTAGCCGGCGCTGGCCACGCGGTACCCGGGATGCACGCCGGCCGCGTGCGAATCGCCGCGCCCCTCCACATCGAAGCTCCCGTTGTGCGCCATCCCGCCCAGCGGAAGGTGCTGGATCAGCCCCGCCGCCTCCACCCCGGGGATCTGCTCCAGGTCGCCCAGTAGGCGCTGGTAGTACGCCGCCTTCGCGGGGTCCTTGGGGTACCTGGAATCGGGGAGCGAGACGTCGACGGTAAGCACCTGCCGCGGGTCGAACCCCGTATCCACTCCCAGCACCTGGCGGAAGCTGCGGAGGAGGAGGCCCGAGCCGACCAGGAGGAGGATCGCCATCGCCACCTCCACCCCCACCAGCCCGCCCCACACGCGCCCGCGATGCCCGCCGGCGTTGCCGCGCCCCCCGGAGCGGAGCGCCTCGCCCAGCTCGCCGCTCGAGCCCCGGAAGGCGGGGACCAGGCCGAAGAGGAGCGTGGTCGCGAGCGCGGTCGCCAGGGCGAACCCGAGCACCCGCGCGTCCAGCCCGATCCCGCCGGTCGCCACCAGCGCACGCGGGCCCACGGCGACGAGCCCCCTCAGCACCAGCACCGCCACCCCCAGCCCCGCCGCGGCGCCCATCAGCGAGAGCACCAGGCTCTCCGTCAGGAGCTGGCGGACCAGCCGGCGGCGGCTGGCGCCCAGCGAGGCGCGGATGGCGATCTCCCGCTCGCGCCCGGCCCCGCGCGCCAGCGACGTGCTCGCCAGGTTGGTGCACGCCACCAGCAGCACCAGCGCCGAGGCGCCCAGCAGCAGGAGCAGCGGGAGCCGCAGGTCGCCCACCAGCACGTCCTGCAGCCGCTCCACCCGGGCCCCCACGGCGTCCATCGCGCTCCCGTGGCGCACCTTGAGGGCGGCGGTGATCCGGTCCAGGTCGCGCTCCGCCTCGGCCACGGTGACGCCCGGGCGCAGCCGGCCGACGGCGGCGTAGTTGTGGGCGGCGCGCCCCTCGATGATCCCGTCGCGCTCCAGCGGAACCCAGAGGTCGGTCTCCGCGGGATACGCGAAGCCGGCCGGCATCACCCCCACGATCTCGAAGGGATCGCCCTCCCAGTCCAGCACGCGGCCCAGCACGTTGGGGTCGCTCCCCAGGTGGCTGCGCCAGAACGACTGGCTCACCACCATCACCCGCCTGCCGCCCTTGCGCGCCTCCTCCGCCACGAAGCCCCGTCCGCGCGACGGCACGGTTCCCATCACGCGGAAGAACTCGCCGGACACTCCCGTGACCCTGGTCCGCACCGCCGAGTTCGCCCCCAGGATGGTCGTCATGGGGACGAACTCGGGGTTCCAGTGCACGGCCATCGCCTCGAAGGTGCGGTTCGCCGCGCGCCAGTCGAGGAAGTTGTCCCCGGTGACCGCCATTTCCGCGCGCTTCTCGTCCAGCTCGCGGAGCACCACCACGCGGTCGGCGTCCCGGTAGGGCAGAGGGCGCAGCAGCGTGCCGTTCACCACGCTGAAGACGGCCGTGTTCGCGCCGATCCCCAGCGCCAGCGTCAGCACCGCCACCGCCGTGAACCCCGGGCTCTTGCGCAGGGTGCGCAGCGTGAAGCGTACGTCGTGCCCCAGCGCCTCCATTATCCCGATCCCGCGCACGTCGCGCGCTTCGTCCTTGAAGCGCTCCACCCCGCCGAAGTCGCGTAGCGCGGTGCGCCGCGCCTCAGCCGGGTTCATCCCCGAGCTCACACGGTCTTCGATCTCCATCTCCAGGTGGAAGCGCATCTCCTCGTCCATCTCGCGCTCCACCCCGTCCCGGTCCAGCATTCCGCGCAGCCACTGCCGCGCACGGCCGATGAGCGACATGGTCCCCCCCTCAGGTGGCTTGCAGGACGAGGTCGACCGCGCGCGAGAAGAGGCTCCAGCTCGCCTGCTCCCGCGCCAGCTCCTTTCGCCCGGCGGGTGTGAGCGAGTAGAACTTCGCGCGCCTCCCCTCGGGCGAGACTCCCCACTCGGCGTCGATCCACCCCTGCCCCTCCAGCCGGTAGAGCGCGGGGTAGAGCGACCCCTGGTTCACCTGCAGCACCTCTTCGGACATCTGGCGGATGCGCTTGCTGATCCCCCAGCCGTGCAGCGCCCCCAGCGCCAGCGTCTTGAGGATGAGCAGGTTGAGCGTGCCCTGCAGGAGATCGGCTTCGGCCTTCATCGGGTTTCTCCGGGCTCGGTGGATACCTCGACTGTCTACAACAGGATTGCACGCTTGTTGTCGGATGTCAAGGTATTCCTCATCCGGTGGGATTCACCCGCCCCGCGGACGCGGGTACAAACCCCCTGCGTGTGCGCAATCGATCACTGCCCCACGTCGGACCAGAGGGCCAGCTCTTCCATCCATTCCAGCCGGGACCGGCGGCATCACGGCGATTCAGTGGCATGGAACGCTCGTTGAATGAGGCGGGACGAGGAACCCGCGTTCCCCGGCAGCCCGGCGTAGCGCCTCACCCGATCCCGGACGATCCACGCCCATGCGACCCTGGCTTCTGCTCATCTTCGTCGCCGTTCTCCTGGTGGGCGGCATCCTCTGGGCGCGGACGCGGAAGCGCGCGCGGCGGCAGGAGGTGCGAGAGCAGCCTTTCCCCGCGGCCTGGCACGAGATCCTGCTGCGCACCTTCCCGCTCTACGCACGCCTCCCCGGGCCGGACCAGGATCGGCTCCACGGGCTCGTTCAAGTCTTCCTGGCGGAGAAGAACGTCGAAGGGTGCGGCGGCCTGGAGCTCACCGACGAGATCCGCGTGACGATCGCGGCGCAGGCGTGCGTCCTCCTCCTGCGCCTCGACGACGCCAACTACTTCGCCGACCTGCGCTCGATCCTGGTGTATCCGAGCACCGTGGTCCCCGTGTACGCGCGCACACACGGTCACGGGGCGCTGGTGGAGGAGGCGGAGCCGGTTCTCGGCCAGTCCTGGGAGCACGGCACCGTGATACTGGCGTGGGACAGCGTGAAGCGCGGATCCGCGATCCCCGACGACGGCCGGAACGTGACCTTTCACGAGTTCGCGCACCAGCTGGACCAGGAGACTGGGGAGGCGGACGGCACGCCCTACCTCTACAGCCCCTCCGCTCTGCGCGAGTGGAGCGCGGTAATGGGAGAGCACTACATCGCGCTGCGGAGTGCCGTGCAGGGTGGCCGGAAGACGTTCCTGGACGACTACGGCGCGACCAACCCGGCCGAGTTCTTCGCCGTCGCAACCGAGTTCTTTTTCGAGAAGCCGCTTCAGCTCCAGAGGAAGCACCCTGACCTGTACCGCGAGCTGGCGGAGTACTACGGCCAGGACCCCGCCTCCTGGCCCGCGAAGTCCTGACGCCGGGGCCGCCGCTTTCTCCGTGACACCCGCCCCACGTCGTGAACGCGCGGCACCGCCCGTGCTCAGCCGGTGGTGCTCAAGATCAGCCGCGCCGCTTCGCGCGGTGCGTCCCACTGCGGGAAGTGGCCACACCGCTCGAACCAGTGCAGCCGCGCGTCCGGAAACGCGCGGAGTGCACGCGCCGCCTG
>JAUJMI010000229.1 GCA_030446945.1 Longimicrobium sp.
TGGATGTCGTCGTGCGCTACATCGGGAAAGTCGTCAGAGGTGCTCGACGAGCGGGGGGTTGTGCAGGCTGAGCATGCGTCGGAGGGATCGATCGCGGAGTTCCCGCCGGTGAGCCAAGCATATTTGACTCGGCGTCTCGGGCGAGGTTCCAGAATCTCAACTGCGTTCCGACGAGCAGGAGAACGATCAAGAACTCAGGCGCGTTCTCCTTCTTCCACTTAACCGCGACTATGGGGACCAATGAGATACCTGACGCTGCTCCGGGCGCAGGTCGCCACCACTGGGAGTGCAACGTTGCTCTCAGCCTACCGAGTCGATCCCACCTCACACGCACCCGGAGTACGCTCGACACTAATATTAGCGTTTTCTTTGGAAAATTAGCGTTTACTTTGGAAAACCACACCGCCGCCGATCAGCCCCGCGTCGGAGATGGTGTGGTGCGGCGCGCGGAATGGGCGGGTCGCCACCAGCGAGCGGCCGGGGCCGAGGAGGCCGGCGACGGAGTGGATCTTCGTGGTCTCCAGCGCCTCGTCCAGCGTCAGCGGGGGGAGGATGCCGGGAATGCGGCGCGCCAGCATCGTCTTCCCCGATCCGGGCGGGCCGACCATCAAGATGTTGTGCGCTCCAGCCGCGGCGACTTCCAGCGCGCGCTTGACGTGCTCCTGGCCCCTCACGTCCGCGAAGTCCGTGTCGTAGGTGGAGGCGGTGCGGAAGAGCGCTTCGCGGTCGATGCTCGCGGGCGGGAGCTGCCCGGTCCCCTCCAGGAAGCGGACCACCTGCAGGAGGGTGCGAGCGCCGCGCACCTCCACGCCCTCCACCACCGCCGCCTCGCCCACGTTCTCGTCGGGCAGGATCAGCCCCGTCAGCCCCGCCTCTCGCGCGGCGATGGCGATGGGGAGGGCGCCGCGCACCGGCCGCAGCCCGCCGTCCAGCCCCAGTTCACCCACCAGCATGAAGCGCTTGAGTAGGTGCAGGGAGGTCATCTGGCCGGTGCTCGCCAGGATGCCCATGGCGATGGGGAGATCGAAGGCGCTGCCGTCCTTTTTTATATCGGCAGGAGCAAGGTTGATGGTGATGCGCCTGGGTGGCACGACGTGGCCGCTGTTCTGGACGGCGGCGATGACGCGCTCGCGGCCTTCCTTGACTGCCCCCTGCGGCAGGCCGACGGTGAAGAACGAGGGGATGCCGCTGGCCACGTCCGCCTCGACGGTGACGAGGTAGGCGTGGATGCCGAGGACGGCGCCGGAGAGTGCACGAGCGAGCACGGGAGCGGAGGCAGGAGGAGGTCGCCGCACGATGCGGTGGAGCAACCTTCACGGCGCACGCGAAAGGTGTCAAGCGGCGGCCCAAAAGGAGTTCGAGCGCTGGCGCGTTCCGCTCGGTGAGCGACCATTGACCGACAGCCGCGGGGCAGCCGGCCCCCGGCTTTGGCGCGTTCCGGCCGGTCCGGCTGCGCACTACCCCGCCCTCCTCCACTCCTGGCGCGGCGGGGGTGACGGCACTCCGTCCGTTCTTTCCCTCTCCTTCGTGAGTCCGTGTGAGGCCGTTCCCGCCCTCCGCCGCACTGGCCTGCGTCGTGCAAGTGCGCGCCCGCATGCACAGCCACGACCCCCTCCGGCGGGACGAAGCGCCGGACCCGGACGCGACGGGAGCACCGGAGGGCCTCCCCGCGGTCCCCCACGGCACCCCCGGCCGCGAGACGCGCGAGCGGGAGGCCGCCATCCGCCGCGGCAGGGAGAGCGCGGAACGACGCGACCCCGAGCTCGGCCTGGCGCAGGCGGAGGTGGCGCACCGCGCGTTCGTGGCCTTCGCCGAGAACGTGCGCGACTTCGCCATCTTCCTGCTCGACCCCGACGGCATCATCACCTTCTGGGGCGAAGGCGCGCGCCTCATCAAGTGGTGGACCAAGCAGGAGGCCGAGGGCGCCCACCTGCGCCTCCTCTACCCGGACGGCGGGTCGGAGGACGGGACGGCGGAGGACCACATCCTGGAGGCCGCGGCCACGGGCGAGTACACGGGCGAGGGGCAGCGCGTGCGGAGCGACGGGTCCACCTTCTGGGCGGGCGTGAGCCTGACGGCGCTGCGCGGCGCGGACGGCAAGCTGCTGGGCTTCGCCAAGGTGACGCGCGACCTGACCGCCCGCCGCGCCGCCGAGGCCGTGCTCAACGCCGCGCGCGTGCAGGCGGAGGAGGCGCGCGTGCAGGCCGAGGAGGCGAACCGCACCAAGAGCCTCTTCCTGGCCACCATGAGCCACGAGATCCGCACGCCCATCAATGCGGTGATGGGGTACGTGGGCCTCCTCGACCTGGAGATTCCGGGCCCGCTGAACGAGAAGCAGCGGGTGCAGCTCGAGCGCATCCGTGCCAGCAACGCGCACCTGCTCGGCATCATCGACGAGATCCTGGACTTCTCGCGGCTGGATGCGAGGCGGGTGCAGCTGGCGCGCCGCGCCGGCCGCATCGCCGCGCCGGTCGAGGCCGCGCTGCAGATGGTGAACGTGCAGGCGCGGAACAAGGAGGTCGTGCTGGAGGACTCGGTGAGCGGGTTCGCGGCCGACGTGCCGTACTGGGGCGACGAGGACCGGGTGCGGCAGATCCTGCTGATCCTCCTCTCCAACGCGGTGAAGTTCACCCCGGCCGGCGGACGCATCAAGGTGAGCGCGGGGACGGCCGCCCAGCCCTCCCCCGAGGCGCGCCTCTCCGGCGCCGGCCCCTGGCTCTACGTGCGCGTGGAGGACACCGGCCCCGGGATCCCCACCGAGCGCATGGGGGCGATCTTCGACCCCTTTGAGCAGGCGGACATGACGCTCACGCGCCAGTACGGGGGCACGGGGCTGGGGCTGAGCATCGCCAAGCGACTGGCGACGCTGATGGGGGGCGACCTCACCGTCCGCAGCCGGCCGGGCGCGGGGAGCGCCTTCTTCCTCTGGCTCCCCGCCGCGGCCGAGGAGGCGATCCAGTCGCCGCGTGGCGTGGCGGAGGAGATGGATTCTCCCGGGCGGAAGTTCCTGCGCGAGGTGCGCGACGCGATCCTGCTGGAGCTCGAACGCCTCCTGCACGTCTACGTGGCGCGGCTGCGCAGCGACCCCGCCATGCCCACCGCCCACGGCCAGAGCGAAGCCGACCTGGAGGACCACCTCGCCACCTTTCTCTCCGACCTCGCGGAGAGCTTCAACGTGATGGACCTGGCGCGCCCCGTGGACCCGGAAGCGCTCCGCGACAGCACCTCCATCCAACGCAACGTGGCGGAGCGACACGGTAGCCAGCGCCGCCACCTGGGATGGGGAGAGGCCGAGGTGGTGCGCGAGTTCGAGATCCTGCAGGAAGAGGTGCGCGCCGCCATCCTGCGCCGCCTCCACAACCGCCACCCGGAGCAGCTGGAGGGTGCGCTGGACGCCATGCGTAGCTTCATCCACGCCGCCCGGGACGCGAGCCTCGTCAGCTTCCGGCTCGCCTCCCGGGCGTAGCTGAACAGCACGGACTCTTGCGCGCGCGGCCGTGCTGATGTACTGTTGCACACGAGTACTTCACCGTTACACCGGAGCCTCGATGCTGGTGAACCTCGATCCTCGCGACGCGCGGCCGCTGTACCTCCAGATCATGGACGAGGTGCGGCGGGCGCTCGTGGTCGGCACGCTGAGGCCGGAGGACCCGCTCCCCTCCGTGCGCGAGCTTGCCGCGGACCTCGCCATCAACCCGCGCACGGTGTCGCAGGCCTACGGCGAGCTGGAACGCGAGGGGATCGTGTACGTGCGGCGCGGGCAGGGGACGTTCGTGGCCCCGGACGCACGGCCCGACCGCGAGGCGCTGGGGCGGGCCGTGGCCAAGCGGGCGCTGCTGGAGGCGCGGCGCAACGGGCTGGGGGCGGAGGAGCTGGTGGCGATCATCCGCGAGGTGGCGGCCGGGGAGGAGGACCGGGAGCCCTCCCGCGCCGCGGCGAACCAGGGAGAACGGGAATGAGCACCCAATCTATTCCGGGGGAAGGCTGGGCGGTGGCCACCCACGCGCTGTGCAAGCGCTACGGACGCGAGACCGTGCTCGACGGCGTCGGGCTGCGCGTGCCGGAGGGGGCGGTCTACGTCCTTGCCGGCGCCAACGGCGCGGGGAAGAGCACCACGCTCAGGGTGCTGATGAACCTGGCGCGCCCCGACGCCGGCCGCGCCGAGGTGTTCGGGATGGACACCGGCCTGCGCGGTCCCGAGGTGCGCGCGCGGATCGGCTACGTGCCCGAGCACCATGACCACGGCTACGGGTGGATGACGTGCGGGCGGCTGCTCCGGCACGTCGCGCGGTACTACCCGGCCTGGAACCAGTCCTACGCCGACCACCTCGCCCGAGCCCTGGACGTGCGCCTCGACCGCACGGTCGGCAGCCTCTCCAAGGGCGGCGCCAGGCGGCTTCAGCTGGTGCTTGCGATGGCGCACCGCCCTCCCCTCCTCCTCCTGGACGAGCCGACGGATGGGCTGGACCCGGTGGTGCGCTCGCGGACGCTGGGCCTCCTCGCCGAGCACCTGGCGGACACGCCGACTACCGTGCTCGTCTCCACCCACCTCATCTACGAGGTGGAGAGCCTGGCCGACCACGTGGGCGTGCTGCGCGAGGGACGGCTGGTCGCGCAGCTGTCGCGGGACGAGCTGCGGCGCACGGTGCGCCGCTACCGGGCCGAGGTGCCGGAGGGATGGAAGGCGCCGCCCGGCCTGGAGGTGATGCGCACGCGGCGCAGCGGCCGCGAGGTGCAGTGGACGGCGCTGGGCGACGAGCGCGAGGTGACGGAGCGCCTATCGATGGCCGGGGCGCAGGTGCGCGAGGTTTCGCCGCTGGCGCTGGAGGAGGCCGCCCTCGCCTTTCTCACCGGGGAGGTGACGCAATGACGCAGCCGATCTCGCACCCGGCGCCGCCCCTGCGCGAGGTGGTGGGGGAGCAGGTGCGCACCGTGGGGCACGCGCTGCGCAGGCCGGCCCTCGCCGCGGCGGCGCTGGTGGCGGTGGGGACGCTCCTCCCTACGATCCAGCTCGTGCGCGAGCCTAACGGGGTGGACTTCGGGCCCGAGCACCAGATGCTCCCCGGCATCCTGGGCCTCCTGTTCCCCATCGCGGTGTGGCAGGGGGAGAAGCGCTTCGGCGACGGGTTCCTGTGGACATTGCCTGTGGACCGCCGCGGGCATGCGCTCGCCAAGGTGTTCGCGGGCTGGGTCTGGCTGCTGGCGGCCGTCGCCTTCTTCACCCTCTGGCTCGCCGTGCTGACGCTCGCCAGCGGCGGCAGCTTCCTGGGCGAGGAGACGCGCCAGCTCGTCACCGCCTCCGAGCTCCCGGGACGCGTGCTGGATCCGTCAACGCTGCGGACCAGGCAGATGGTAGTCGCCCGGCACGTATGCCGGCATCGCAACGGTTTGCGCGGGCGCCCCGCCGCGGCCCACATCGGACGAGATGGGATGCTCACCTGCGTCTTTCGGGTGCCGTGTGCACGGATCCGACGCACGTGAGCGCCCAGTGCGCACTGGGCAGGCGCGCCCAGCTGTACTCTCGGAGCGGCTCGGGCTCGGCAATGCGAGGGAAAGGCGCCTGACCTGAACAGGGGCGCCTCCGTACAGCGTGGATGTATCGAGCCCGCCTACCGGCAGACGCGGCGGCGAAGACGACCTTTCGCTGCGGCGTCAGCGGCGGAACAGGTAGCTGAACTTCAGGGAAGTCCAATTCGAGCGGAGGATCGCCGGCGCGATGCACTTGCGCGACAACTACGACTGTGTTATGTATATGACTACGACAGGTGAGTGCACGCGCTCGGCACCCGTGGCCCTCTGGACGACGCCCGATAAGGGACAACGTACCGCCCACACGGACCACCTGCCCGCCAACCCGCACCCGGAGTCGAACACAATGGCGTATCCGCTGACAAAGCTGCAGCTCGCGATCATGGACGTGCTGTGGGCGCGGGGGGAAGCCACCGTGCTCGACATCCACGACGACCTCCGGGCCCAGCGGCGCATCGCACAATCCACTATCGCGACTCTTCTGTCGCGCATGGAGGATCGGGAGATCGTGGACCACCGCGTTGAGAGTCGGCAGTACGTCTACCGCCCCCGGGTAAGCGAGGAGCAGGTACGGCGGTCTGTGGTGCACGAGTTCTCCGAACTGACTGGGCGTCTCTTCTCGGGTGATGTCGCCGGACTCGTAAGCCAGCTCCTCAGTGCGCGCGACGTGCAGCCGGACGACTTGGCGCGAGCCCGCGAGATCATTGAAGAAAAGGAGCGTGAGCTCCGGGAACGGGAGGAAGGGAAATGATACCGCTCACCCAGATCACGGGTTGGCTGGCCACGTACGCGCTGCACAGCACGCTGCTTCTGGGGATGGCGCTTCT